>CBDUQW010000023.1:0-40279 GCA_965369625.1 uncultured Thermoplasmata archaeon
ACGGGAGGCGACCGAGCCAGGGTCGCTTCGTTTGTACGTCCTGCGGGGAGTACAACGCGGATCTAACCGGTGCTGTGAACATCGGCAGTAGGGGGTTGGCCTACATGGCCATCGCCGGGGCGCCTGGTATTGCGCCCTTGAGGGGGACAACGAGCCCCCAAGTTCAGTGTGACACGATGTCATGCTAAACAAGTACCACAAGGTTATTCTGGGTCTCGGCCCATTGAACTCGAGTGCACCTCGTCGTCGTGTGCCTCCGATGCAAGGGCGCCACCGCCGTCCGGGAGGGTCAGAAGAGCGCCACCTGCCCGCGTTGCGGCAGGTCCTACGACCCCCGTCGCAGCAGGGTCTATAACAGGAGCGAGGACCCAGCTGAGCTGGCCCGCATGGTGGGCGAGATGAACGCCCGACTCGAGGGGGGCTTCCAGCGTTACGAGGCGGACGCGAGGGCGGCCGAGCCCCGTCGGAGGGACGCGGGAGACCTGGAGTCCATCGTGAGCAGGGTGTCGCTCACGAAGGGCCGCCAGCGGCAGATGGAGGAGGCGGTGCGGCTCATGTCCTCCCGTGAGGAGGGCTCCTTCTCCTCCGATGAGCTATGCGATGTCCTCGCGGCGGTGGGATGGCCCCGCCACGCGGCGGAGGACGCGCTGAGGCGCATGCTGGAAGAGGGTGAGGTGGCGGAGGTCCGGCCCGACCGCTACGGCGCGGTGTAGACCACGGAGCCCGTGGTCTTGATGTCGATGATGTTGTAGGTCTCCTCGGAGGTGACCCGGGGCGGTCCCGAGGGACCGGTGCTGTACCTGTAGGACCATGACGTGTAGTAATCACGCAGGTCTTCGCCGTCGCCGTTGTCCAGGTAGTCGGATATGTGGTAGGGGTCGCGGAAGAGGAACTGCCTGTTGACTATATCGACGGTGGCGATCACGTGCCCACCGTCCTTGAGGGGGATGTACACGTTGTTCCAGCCGTGGCCGCCCCAGTAGTTGCGGACGGGGTCGTAGATGATGCCCAGGTTGAGCCACACGGGCACGCCTGCGGCCCTGGCCAGGGAGGCCAGTAGGATGGACTGGTCGTCGCAGTCGCCGTTGCCATCGGCGAGGGTCTGGCTGCACGATTTGGGCTCGGAGGACCTCTGGGTGTTGTACACCAGGTTATCGTCCATCCACACGTAGATGCTGCGCAGGATGAGGTAGACGTTGGTCTCGTCGCCCACTATCTCGCGGGAGAGGGCCTGGACCTCCGGGTCGCTGGGGGTGATCTTCCACTCGTCACCCAGGTACCTCTTGTACTCGGTCTCGACGTCACTGACGGTGCCCGAGTCTTCCTCGTCCTCCTCCCACACGGTGGAGTAGAGCTTCATGTGGTAGGTGAGGGTGAGGGTGTCCGACCCGCCGCTGCTGGGAATGCTACCTTCCCAGTACATCCAGTCCTGGTCCTTGTACACGTACTCGCTTGTAGGATTCGGCGATGTCGTGAGGCCCTTCACCTCGTGGATGCCCGGGATGTGGAAGGGTCTGGAGATGTTGATGTTCCACGTGACGGCACCCGTCGCCATCAGGGTGTCCACCCGCTCGAGGGTGATCTCCGCCGACTCGGGGAAGAACTGTATGCCGGGCTCGCCCGTCAGCAGCGTGTCCACCAGCGCCTGGAGGTTGGGTATGGTGGTGGGCCAGAGGAGCAGGAGGATGATGACGGAGATGACCACAACATGCTTCAGTACCCGCTTGCCGGTCCACCGCGGTGACCTACGCGCCGGTTTGTGGGACACCCGCTTCTGCTGGGGTTGGGGGGAAGCGGGCCGTGGTGGAGGTCGCTGTGCCGGCGCCGGCTGCCTCTGTGCGGGGACCTGAGGGCTCTGAGCAACATACACAGCCGCCGGGGCTGCTGCCGGGGCCACCGGCGCGACCCGCTGTGGGGTCGTGGGCGCGGGGGTGACCTTCTGCCTCACCACCGAGCCGTCGGGCCGCCGGTAGTAGCGGTGCTCGGGTTGCGCTGCAGGTGGTGCCTGTGGGCTGTCCGCGACCTGGACCTGACGTTGGGATACGTTGCCTTTGGGGTCTATGTAATAACGGGTCTCAACGTGGGTCTTGGGCGTCCCCTGCTGTGGCGGGCCCATCGCCTTCCACTACGTGGCTGGTTTATAAAAGGCTTCCGCCTGTGTTTGCAAAATTGCAGCTAAGTCGAGGATACTGGCTCCCTATTTCGACTCCGACCTCTGCCGCTTGCGTAGCAACCGCCGGCGGTGCTTCATCGCGTCCTTCGGGAGGAGGTCGGGGACCACCTTGTTCATCGTCCACCGGAACAGGTAGATGCCGTACAGCGCGGCTATCCCCATCACGAGGACCCCTAGCTCCCACACGGGGTACACACCGGGCTGGGTGTAGATGGAGGAGGCGAGGGCCATCCACCAGAGGAAGTTGAGCACCGTGTGCAGGATGACCGACATGGCCGCGAGGCGCCACATCTCGCCCTCGTAGGCCCCGAAGCCCAGGAGCATCCCGGTGGACCCGTAGACAACGGCGAAGGCGAAGGCGGCTGCGATGTAGGCCGCGATCACCCACGCGTTGGTCTCCGCGGTCGGATGGGTGAAGGAGCGGTAGAACCAGAGGGCTGCAAGCATCGCGCCGTACCCCAGGCTGAAGGCGGTGGAGTAGAAGGTGGTCTCCATCTTCATCGAGAACTTTTTCGAGTTGAACAGGACCACCCGCAGGAAGGTGTCGAAGATTGCGAAGCCCAGCACGAAGATCAACAGGGAGGTGGCGTAGGTCTGCAGCGCCCAGGGGTCTACGCCCACGTGGATCACGCCGACCAAGACGCCCACCACCATGCCGATGACGAAGGCGAAGAAGGTGGACTGCTCGTTGAAAAGCCCCTCGAAGGGATCGAGCATGTAGAACATGAGCACCACCGCCGGGATGGCACCTATCATCATGGCGAAGAAGACTCCAGCTTCCACGCATCCCCCGAGGATGGGGACTGATATAAAGGTTCCCTCGTCCCGCCTGGAGCGGGTATCGGACATTCACCCACCCGTGGGCAATATTGATATATCCTGGAGTGCAGGAATATTATCAAGGACCGACGCAAGGAAACCCCATGAACACCCCCCAGGCAAGAGGACCCCCCATAGTGTTACCAGGTATGAATCCATTTCTGGTAGCGAACCCCCCTAGGAATGGATTCAAAGATGGTGTGGAAAACCGATTTAAAAGGGTCACGCTATATACATTACCTCTCGCATCCCTGGGGGATGGGATACACCCATAAGGGAGGGCAACTGGATGGCAGATACCGATCAGGAAGCATACACGCTCGATGATGGCAAGGAAAGGGCCGATGACAAGAGCGGTAAGCCCAAGGTCGACGTCGAAGCCAAGCTGGAAGATGGAGAACAGGTGCCCCCTCAAGTGAGACCAGCTCAGGGGGAGTCGCAAGAGTCGACGTTGAAGCTGAGCGAGAACGCTCGCCGGGTCTTGGCCCGTCGGTACCTCACGCGGGATAACGAGGGCAACGTGACCGAGGAGCCCGAGGAGATGTTCCAAAGGGTGGCCAACAATATAGCCCAGGCCGACCTCAAGTACGACCCGGACGCCGACGTACTGGCGTTGGAGCAGGAGTTCTATGATACCATAACGGCTCTGGAGTTCCTGCCCAACTCCCCCACCCTCATGAACGCGGGACGTGAGCTGCAGCAGCTGAGCGCCTGCTTCGTGCTGCCCATCGAGGATTCGATGGACTCCATCTTCGAGGCGGTGAAGAACACCGCCCTTATCCACAAGACGGGAGGGGGGACCGGCTTCTCCTTCTCTCGCATACGCCCGCGGGACGATGTCGTACTGTCGACCAAGGGCGTCAGCTCGGGTCCCATCTCCTTCATGACGGTGTTCAACACCGCCACCGAGACCATCAAGCAGGGGGGGACCCGACGGGGTGCCAACATGGCCATCCTCCGGATCGACCACCCGAACATCCTGGACTTCATCTCCTGCAAGGAGGAGAACGACAAGCTCACCAACTTCAACATCTCGGTGGGCATCACCGAGAAGTTCATGCAGGCCGTCGAGTACGACCAGGAGTACGAGCTCATCAACCCCAGGACCAAGAAGGTCCAGCGGAAGCTGCAGGCGAAGGAGGTGTTCGAGATGATCGTCGAGCACGCCTGGTTGAACGGGGAACCTGGCATCGTCTTCCTCGACAGGCTCAACAAGGACAACCCCACGCCCCACCTGGGGGACATCGAATCGACCAACCCCTGCGGAGAGCAGCCCCTCCTCCCCTACGAGAGCTGCAACCTGGGCTCCATCAACCTGGCCCTGATGGTGAAGCCCAACGAGACGGGCTCCGAGATTGACTGGGAGCGCCTGGCCCGCGTCGTCAAGACCGCGGTCCACTTCCTCGACAACGTCATCGACATGAACCATTACCCGTTGCCCGAGATCGAGAAGATGACCAAGGGCAACAGGAAGATCGGCCTGGGCGTGATGGGCTTCGCCGACATGCTCGCCCAGCTGCGCATTCCCTACGACTCCGAGCGCGGTGTGGACATCGCCGAGAAGGTGATGCACTTCATCCAGGACCAGGGTAGGAAGTTCTCGGTGGAGCTGGCCGAGGAGAGGGGGGTCTTCCCCAACTTCAAGGGCTCGGTGTACGACGTGTACGACGGACCCCGGCTCCGGCACGCCACCATCACCACCATCGCCCCCACCGGCTCGATATCCATCATCGCCGACGCCTCGCCCGGCGTGGAGCCGTACTTCGCCCTGGCCTTCACCCGGAACGTGATGGAGAACGAGAAGCTGGTGAGCGTCAACAGGTACTTCGAGGACCTGGCGAGAGAGGAGGGCTTCCACTCAGAAGAGCTGATGCAGCAGATCGCGAGGTCGGGCTCGGTCCATGACAACGAGGAGGTCCCCACCTGGGTGCAGCGCATCTTCACCACCGCCCACGACACCAGCCCCGAGTGGCACGTGAAGATGCAGGCTGCCTTCCAAAAGTTCACCGACAACGCCGTCAGCAAGACGGTGAACTTCCCCAACAAGGCCACCAAGGAGGACGTGGAGCGGGTGTACATGCTTGCCTACCACTCGGGCTGCAAGGGCGTCACCATCTACCGGGACGGCTCCCGGGACGCCCAGGTGATATCCACCGGCAAGACCGCCGAGGCCCAGGCCGAGCTGGCCCTCCCCGAGGTCGATGTCCATCAAAGGTCGCCCCGGAAGCGACCCGTGGTGACCATGGGCTCCACCGAGCGCATGCGCACCGGTTGCGGCTACCTCTACGTGACGATCAACGAGGACGAGGAGGGTCTATGCGAGCTGTTCACCCAGATGGGCAAGGGCGGCGGCTGCGCCGCGTCCAACAGCGAGGCGGTGGCCCGCCTGTGCTCCCTCGCCTTCCGCTCAGGAGTGGACCCCCACAGCGTGCTCAAGCAGCTCAAGGGCATCAGGTGCCCCTCCCCCGCCATGGACACCGGCGGCGTCGTCCGCAGCTGCTCCGACGCCATCGCCAAGTCCCTGGAGCGCTACATCGAGCGCCGCGAGGAGAGGCTGCGTCGCGAGGCCGAGGAGGCCGCCATCGAGGCCGAGGTCGACCGTGGGATGGCCGACCTGGTGGACAAGCTGACCGGCCAGACCCACCAGGCCACCGTTACCACCACCATCGAGACGCCCCGTGACACCGACGGCAACTGCCCCGAGTGCCCTGACTGCGGCTCGATGGTCGAGTACGTCGAGGGCTGCATCGTGTGCCGCAGCTGCGGCTACAGCAAGTGTGGCTGAGCCCTCCCCCCCGGTAGTGCATCACCGACCCGCACAGCTGGTATGCCGGAGGGTGGTCCCGGTGGCCGGCCATAATGGGGACGGCTACGTATCGGCGCCGGAAATCTATAATTATATATTTTACCACAACAGTTTGACAGCTGACGCTCTGGACCCAGACGATGAAAATAGTGAAATAACCCGTCTTAATGACAATGCAAATATGGTGCTATCGGATGGACATGAATGGCAACAAGCTGGTGGTGGATGGATTAAGACATATCACAGGTTACCGACCACGGACAAGGACTGCGATGGTTTCCTCGGGTTGCTCCTATTTTCATAGGGCATTGGTATCCATATCACTGCTACTTTTTCTATTCCTTATCACCAGCGGTGCTGATGCTTCTTCGGATACCGAGAACTATTGGTGGGATCTGAACTACGAGATCGCCATCGATGAGGGTTCCGAGTATCCACGGGCGATGGAGTTCTCCCCTACCGGTGATGCATTGGCATTCTTCGCCGGCAATCTTACCATCGTGGACACCGCCACGAGATTGACCATCCTCGAATGGCGACCGCCGTACGGGATCAACCCATCGTTCATACGTTGGTCGAACGATGGGGGATTGATCGCCTGGCGACGAGTGGATGAGATCCAGGTGTTCAGCATCGAAACCACCGAGGTAATCGCAGAGATCGAGTTCGAGGAGAATGTCAGGTTCTTCTCCTTCAGTCCCAACGATGCCTTTTTGGGCGTGTTGACGGAGCATTACCTCCACATCGTGAACACAACCACATGGAACTACACGACGGAGATAGAGGTACTGAACACTGATGTCTCCACAGCGTACAGCTTCAACTGGCACCCCTCTGGAGATTCACTGGTGATCCTGGGAGGGATCGATGGATACCTCTACGAGGCAAATACCTGGGAATACCTCGGAACGTTGAAATCCTTCCGATCGGGAAAGTGGGGTGTCTGGACGAACGATGGCAAGTTCATACATTCGACCTGGACTTCCATCATGGAGTACGACCTCGAGAACGCGACAGACACTTATCTGGTCGGCGGTCTCGACAGGGGCTACATCAAACTGATCTTCGATGACCTTTCGGACGATATCATCATCCACGAACAGTACTTATTACCAAAGGTGTTCGACAGAGCGCAGCGTAGGTACATCCAGCACCTCAGTGGGTTGAGCCTCTTCAGCAATGCTACGACATATGCGACATGTCACCACATCAGCCTCTCATCCAGCAGCCAGTATCTCGCCGTCCTATGGACAAAGGACTATTCGATCGACCACCTGACGGTCCTGATCAAGAAGAACGTCTCGGTACCACCGTCGTTGGTCGAAAGGCCGGATCCAGCATTCGCCATGCTCAAGGAATACGATATCGGTTTCCAGATCACGCCCCTCATCGGACCCGATTCCATCACTTCCGTAATCCTGGATGTTGGAGGAACCACCCGGATCACCTGGTCGATCGAGGATGGCTCGATGTCCACATCGAACTCACATCTCATCCTCGAGGGGGTCACATTGTCCCGGAATGTGGGGTCATCGAGCAGTCTTGTCTTCACGATATGGTTCAACTGGACGTTTCCAGAGCTTGAGGGATGCAACCTGACCCTCAGCCTCCGGCTGATCGAGGGGGTCGATCTGCGTTGGGAGTACGTGAACGCGTTCGAGGTGGTAACAAGCCTCGAGCTTTCGGGCCAGGTCCAAGCTGAAGGTGAGTTCCAAGGACCCTTGGAGAACAACAGCTGGACGAGGGCAGGCGAGACCATAAACTGGACCCTCCCCACGATAACGTACAAGGGATATCCTGAGGTGAACCCGCACTCCCACCACGTAGTCTGGTTCTTCTTCCAAGACGGAAACCTGGAGTGGACAGGGAACCCGGGGACCGACGGACACGCCCGAGCGTCCAGTAACATGCCGATCATGGACCAGGGAGCATTCGTCTTCGGTGCCATCGCTACCACGGCCCACGATAACCGGACGTTCGCTACTTCAATAATCCATCTGAGGGTCGACGGGTCGCCTCCGGTCTATGTGGAGCACATCCCAGAACCGGGGGTATGGCAGGCGACCACGATGGTCTATGTCGGTACAAGGGCCATGGATGAGAATGGAAGCGGATTGAATGAAACATCTATGCAGATATCATGGCGCTGGGTAGAGGATGGGCCATGGTCGGAATGGTCCGATGTCAGCAGGACGGACATGGGTGATGAGGCCACCTTCGGATGGTTGGAGCTGGAGCTCCAGGAGGGCAGGGCCAATGAGATCCGTTGGATATGCTCCGACAACGTCGGTAACACCAACGAGACCGGTCCCATGGAGGTATTGGTCGACCTGCACCACGTGACCTTCAATGGTTTCATGCCGGACAGTTGGATAAATACAACGGACGCATCTTGCAGGGTCAACATATCCGATGTCGGTGGGTCGGGCGTCTCCGGCCCGAGCATACAGGTGAGATGGTCCACCAACAACATATCGTGGTATGGAGAGTGGGTGTCCTTGGACCTGACCGGCACTGATGAGTTGTGGAACGTGCTAAGGGCGATCCCCCTGGTGGCGGGTGCCGACAACTATGTCCAGTGGAGGGCGGAGGATGTGGCGGGAACGGGTCTGACGGACTCGAGGCATTACAGGGTATGGATAGATACCACCCCACCCGTGCTCGGTGCCTTCTCGCCAGCCATCATCCAGCAGGCTCACGAGTTCGTCGTCTCCATAGAGGTCTCGGACAGCGGAGGGAGCGGACTGGATATCGCCGATGTCGAGTGGCGCCTTGATGGTCAGAATTGGCAGGTTGTGGACGTCCTCTCTGATGACACGGCCTCGGCAACCGTGATGGTAGCAATGGATGGTAATCACAGCGTCATCTTCAGGGCTTGGGATGGCGCGAGGAACCCGACGGTATCGAGTGTGTTCGTCGTCACCGTCGACACGAGCCCCCCTGAAATAATCCAGAACGAACCCGCCCCTGGGAGCTACATCATTGGCACACAGTGCACTACGAGGGTCCACATCCGCGATATGGTGAGCGGTGTGAACGTGTCGTCCGTGATGTTCTCCCTTAGAAGAGGCTCGGGATCGGACTGGAGCGAATGGCAGCCGGTGGAGAACGTGACGGAGGACAACGGCATCATCGTTGCATCGATGGTGGTGGAGCTCGACCCGAACCATGACAACTGGATAAGGTTCAGGGCGTCCGATCTGGTGGGCAACGGTCCCTCCATGACCCTGGACATCCGACTTCCGGTCGACCTGCCTCCCACTGTCGTGATATCCTCACCAGATGCCAATGACACCTATCTAGACAACATGCAGATAATGTTCGACTCGTCAGGCAGCCGGGATCCAGAAGGGAACATCACGGTCGAATGGAACATCGATGACGGATGGTACGAGACGACCGACCCCAATTTCAAGGTCCGTCTGCCCGCGGGCATCCTTACTATCACGCTGGTCGTCATCGATGAGGCGGGACAGAGGAATGAGACGACGATGACGATGAAGGTGTTGGACACCGAAGAAGCGATATGGTCCGGCCAATGGTGGGTAATCCTCGTGATCCTCGTTGCCGTCATCGTCACTGCAACAACCCTCGTCCACCTCAGATACCGCACCTGAGATGCATGAAGTTGGGACCCAGGCTGCCGGGGGAGGCGAGGAGGTCCTACTGGCGGGTAATCGAGTGCCTGGAGAAGGGCGACTAGGTGCTGGGTTGGCTGGACCGGTGGAAGGACATAGAGGAGGGCGCGAGGGGGCACTACGGGAAGGCGATGGAGGCCCTGCGGGAGGCGGACGCGAGGGCCTGGGTGTTCCAGGCCAAGGAGAGGCGGAGGGGGCGTGAGGAGGCCGAGCGGGAGCTGTGAGCCGCGATGGACGAGGAGATGATGGACGTGATGGTCCCGTTGACGCGGTCCCGCTCCCTGAGCAGCTCGTCCATTTGGTTCTGGCCGATGATGCTGCGGAGGGTGGTGAGGGCGGCCTGGTTGATGGCGTTCTTGAAGTTCGCCACCTTGATGATCGCCTTCTTGGGATCGCTGACCTTGTAGTACAGCACCGCGTTGACCCTGACCGTCACGCTGTCGGCGGTGATGGCCTCCTGGGGCTCGATGGCGACCGTCCTGGTCCGCAGGTCGATCAACGAGACGTTCTCGTAGAACGGGTTGATGTAGAACCTTCCGGGTCCAACGACCCTGGAGAACCTGCCCAGCCTGAACACGACGCCCTTCTGGTACTCCTGGCACACCTTGATGCCCGCCGCTATTAATGCTAGTATAATGATCAATAACGGTAGCACTATAAAGAATCCGAACACTAATATATCACTCATTTTTCCTTACCTTCTTTTCTTGTCAGCAGGCGGTGCCGACAGTGATCGGGTTGCCCCGGACATTAGCGAAACGCATCGCACGGGACCTACGGTAGGCTCAAGGTCCTTGTCCATGAACACACATGCTCTCGGGTCGGCCCCTCGCCGGTCCCGAGGAGGGTGGGCACCTCTCCATCTCGGTTTGCGCCTCTACTATATATATTGTAATTACGAGGATATAAATCTTTCTTTCGGTCGTGGGCCTGGAGGATATAAGGATTTATAAAGTATTTAAGGAGCGAGATACAAAGGCACAGGCCTCGCGGGATGACCGCGGACACTTTCACCCACCTCCCCCGTTCACCCTTTAAAGGCCGTCCGTGCATCGAGACTTGGGTCTGCAAGATGGAACCATCGACCATAGGCCGCACCGTCTGCCCCGATTGCGGGGGCCCCCTCAGCCCCGTCGAGGGCTGCGTCTTCTGCCCCACATGCGGCCACAGCAGTTGTCACTAGTAGAGGCCCATGCCACCGTTCACGTGCAGGACCTGCCCCGTCACGTAGGACGCGTCGGGAGAGGCGAGATAGGCTACCACCGAGGCGATCTCCTCGGGCTCGCCGATGCGCCCCAGGGGGATCTCCCTCCTCGCCTCGGCCATCTCCTCCTCCGTCGCGTCGCCGGTCATGTCGGTCCGGATCCACCCCGGGGCGACGGCGTTGACTGTGACCCCCCTGGGCGACAGCTCCAGGGCGGTGGACTTGGTCAGACCGTGCATCCCCGCCTTGGACGCCGCGTAGTGGGCCTCGTGGTCTGTGCCGGACATGGCCACCACGGAGCTGATGTTTATCACGCGTCCCCAGCCCCGCTGGGCCATCCTGGGACCCAGGAGCCGGGTGGTGAGGTACGCCCCGGTGAGGTTGACATCGATTATCCGCTGCCAGTCCTCCACCGACATCTCCCAGGACCTGTGGTGCTTGTGGATGCCCGCGTTGTTCACCAGGATGTCGATGGGACCCAGCTCCTCCTCTGCGAGGATCACCATCGATTCGCCCTCGTCCGGCAAGGCCACGTCCGCCTTGACGGCCAGGGCCCTTCGGCCCATCCCTTTGATGATGCCCGCCACCTCATCGGCGGCCGCGGATGATGCGAGGTAGTTGACGGCGACGTCGCACCCCTCCTCGGCCAGACGGAGCGCGATGGCCCTGCCGATCCCTCGGGAGCCCCCCGTCACCAGGGCCACGCGGCCCTTCAGGTCCCAGCGCATCATCTCACCGACCTAAGAAGGTGCGGACCACAAGATAGAGCTTCCGCCACCATGGCAGGTCACGGGAGGAGGTTATCTAGTGGATATTAAGTTCATGGCTCAACATGGCTAAAGATGGGGCAACCATTCACAATGGTGCCGACGGACCCGGCGAGCCAGGGTCGCCATCACTCGTCGCCTGGATAGAAGAGCTTCTCCTCGGGGCGCCGCTCCGGTATGGAGACGTGGATCACATCGCCCGCCCGCACCTTGTCGGCGTACCCGTTGGACACGTACAGCGAGCAGAAGCAGGTCCCGAACTCCTCCACGTCGTCCATCATGTAGACGCAGGGGCATATGATGTCCCGGTCCCATTCCTTGTCGCCCACGGTGAGCCTGCACGGGCAGGCGCGGTATCCATCCATCTCCTCCTTCATGAGGAAGCCCTCGATGAGGCTCTTGGCGAACTCCTCGTCGGGGTTGAGGGCGATGCCCTTCTTCTCCGCGAACCGCTTCAGGAGAGGGTACAGCTCATCAGGCGTCTTCTTCGTCATTCAACAATGCCTCCTCGAACTCGTCCGGATGATATCCGATCAGCACCTTGTCACCGTCGATGACGATGGTGGGAAAGGTCAGCCTGGGATTGTGTCCCCTCAGCTCCTCGATGCACTTCCTCTTCTCGTCCCCGTGGAGCTTGTCCACATCGATGACCTCGCAGTCGATCTCGTGCTCTGCGAACCACTTCTTTGTGTTGCGGCAATGACCACAGGTGCTGAGGGTAAAAATCTTGATGGACGGGGCTTCCTCTGGCATGAAGTCTCCTCCCTTGGAGGTGCAAAAAGCCTCGACCCTTCTTAATGTTTGCCCTGACTATGAAGGGCCTAGATGTTGAGGGGTGCCAGGTCGAGGTCGCACATGGGGCACCGCTCGGACTTTGGGGGCAACCCGATGTCGTACCCGCACTCGGGGCATTCCCCGGGCTCGAAGTCGCGCCAGTTGGAGATCATGGCCTTGGGCGCCTGGACGGACATGACCATGCAGGGGGCGTCGCTCTCGTTGAGGATGCCGTGCCACGTGTTGGGCGGGATGTGCATCGCCTGCCCGCCGCGGAGGATCTTCTTCTCGTCGCCAGAGTGGACGTACGCCTCGCCCACCACCACGTACACCCATATCTCGCAGCCAGGATGGCTGTGGACGCGAAGCTCCTGCCCTGGCTCGAAGGTGAGCAGAGAAACGTACATGCCAGGCCTGTCGACGAGCACCTTTCGCCACATGGCCTCGGACCGGAACTCGCTGATGGCGGGTACGTCGAATATCTCCATTTGCCTACCTCCTAACCGTATCCCATCGCTGGGTCCCCAGGGAAGGGTGACTTGGGATTGGTCATGGGGGTTATCAACTTTGGGGTCCCAGTCCTGCCAGACGACGGGAATGGCGGAGGGTCTGGTGGCCTCGATGTGGGAGGGGCCGAAATCTATTAATAGCATGCCATACCAAGGAATCTGTCGCCCGCTGCCCATCCATTTGGGGATGGGTCCGTGGGAAGTGCGACCGGGGGCTTATTATCAAAGAACGGGCTGCATCACCGCGCGAAGTCCTGTCCAATGGTTGGGTCCATTCTGGTTCTTCATCACTGTGGTCGTGACCCGTCCCTACCTCCGTCTCAATTGAAACGAGTCCCCGGTCGCCTGATACCATCGAAGGAGAGCCAGGACCCTCCCTCCCCCTCGAGGGCGCCCGCCGCCCTCTCGGCCAGCTCGGGCCGCTGTCCCAAGGAGACCAGGTGACCTGCGCAACCGTGGTCCATCGAACCGAAGGCGGGGTGCTCGATGGCGATGCCCTCGATGTCCAGGAGCAGCTCGATGATCTCACACTCCGACGGTCCTCCCGGGCCGAACGTCAAGGCGCCCACCACCTGGCACTCGGGCCTGGTGGTCAACCGGTCCACGTGCCAGTGGACCGCCTTGTCCCTCCTCGCGTGGCGGGCCAGCCGGGGCTCCAGGCCCTTGGCGGCGGAGCCCGCGTAGATGTAGACCCCGGGGCCGAACCTGAGGGTCCCCAGGGCACCCACCTCGGTGACCACCGTCTCGTTCATCAGCATGAACAGGGCGTACGTCCCGCCACGCCCCTCGGCCGTGCCCCCGTCCTTGGTCATGACGCCACGACATCGCTCGGCGCGGCTAAAGTCGTTGTCCCATCCGGACCTAAGCTATTTACCATGCCAAACCGATGACTGGTCCGTGAGGTACCCAGGGGAGCTGGTCGAGGCCCATTTCATCGAGCGGGAGAACCGGTTCGCGGCCCTCGTCGACCTGGGCGGGGAGCGCGAGCGGGTCCACGTCCCGAACTCGGGCAGGATGCGGGAGCTGCTGCTCCCTGGGGCCACCGTCCTCCTCCATGGGGTCGATGCAGAAGGCAGGAAGACCCGCTACGACCTGGTGGCCGTGGAGACGTCCAACGTCCTGGTATCCGTGGACTCGAGGGTGCCGAACAAGCTCCTGGCCGAGGCGATGGAGGATGGGGCCATCCCGGAGCTGGCTGCCTACACGAAGGTCCGGCCCGAGCACACCTGGGGGGATTCCCGCTTCGACTTCCTCGCCTCGGGGAACGGCCATCAGGCCCTGGTGGAGGTAAAGGGTTGCACCCTGGTCCGCGAGGACGGGCTGGCCCTCTTCCCGGACGCGCCCACGTCGAGGGGCGCGCGACACGTCCGCGAACTGGCACGTGCGCGAGGGGAGGGTCTGGACGCCTACGTGGTGTTCATGGTCCAGCGGTCGGACGGCCGGGTGTTCGCCCCCAACGACCTGACCGACAGGTCCTTCGGCGACGCCCTCCGGGCGGCGTATTCAGGGGGCGTCAGGGTGCTCGCGTACGGGACACGTGTCACCAGGAGCGGTGTCGAGCTGGCCGACCCCATCGAGGTGGACCTCGGGGCGGCCTTGGAGGAGGTATCATGACCCGAACGAGCCTGCCGTGGCCCATAAGCAGGGGTAAGATGGAGATCGACGTGCCTTTCGACCTGGGCCTCTCCCTGCTGTGTGGCCAGGCCTTCAGGTGGGCTCCCCTCGACGAGGGCGGCTACCGGGGCGTGGTGGAGGGCACCGTGGTCGACATCTGGCAGAAACGCTCAGGAGAGCTCTACTGGGAATCCGGGCCTCGCACCTTCACCAAGGACGAGGTGGGGTCGTACTTCCGCCTGGACGACGACCTGGAGACCATACGTGAGGACATCGGGGACCCCAACGTGGACGCGGCATTCGCCCGGTATCCCGGACTCAGGCTGCTAAGCCAGGACCCGTGGGAGACGTTGGTCTCCTTCGTCATCTCCCAGGTGAGCAACGTGCCGCGGGTATCCAAGACGGTAGAGACCCTGTCCACCCACTACGGCGAACACCTGGGCGACGGCGTGAGCAACGCATTCCCCACCCCGGACCAGCTGGCCCAGGCGGACGAGAGCGCGCTGCGGTTGCAGGGACTGGGTTACAGGGCCCCCCACATCGTGGCGATCTCGAATGCCATCGCTGACGGCGAGGTGTTCCTTGAGCCCCTGGGTTACAAGCCCTACCAGGAGGCCAAGGAGGAGATCATGACCTTCCCCGGGGTGGGTCCCAAGGTGGCCGACTGCACCCTCCTGTTCTCGCTGGGTCACCTGGAGGCCTTCCCCGTGGACCGGTGGGTGGTCCGGGCGGTGGAGGACTGGTACGACGTGGATTCCAAGGCGTCCCAGAAGGCGATGGGCCGCTGGGCCAGGGAGCGCTTCGGCAAGTACGCCGGTTACGCTGGCCAGTACCTCTTCCATGCCCGTCGTCAGGGAGGTGCGGAGTGTCCAGCGTCCGGTCCATCGTCCCCCAGGGGACCGTTGGACGTGGAATCCGACGTGGACGAGTACGACCTCGATTCCTGAGGTTGTCGAATATGGCCTGGCCCAGACCCTTTCCTTATATACCAGTCATGTTCACCAACCCTGAACCGAAAGCAGAAAATTATTAATATAGCCTCCTCCTTAGCGCAAAGGAACCGGGGGACTAATACCATGTCCAGTAAGTACGCCATCATTGCGATCGTCGTCATTTCGGCGCTCCTCCTGAGCGGGCTCGTGCGCGATCCCGTGCATGCCGACGATACCTTCGAAGTAAAGTCTGTAACCTTCTCGCCCGACCCCATCATTGTCGGAAAGGCGGTGGATCTCACCGTTGAGCTTGATTCAAACGACAACGTTACCGGTGTTACGTTCAATTTCTGCACCGCTATCAATTGTTTCCTTCCCGAGGTCCTCACCGAGGGTGAGGGCGGTCTCTGGACCGGTTCAAGCAATCTGATCAACGAGCTGGTCGAGCACTACTACACCGTGGGAGTCAGCTTCGACAACGGGACCACGCTGTTCACCGACAAGGTCTACTTCACCCCCGTCTCCGAGGACCTGGAGGTCAAGTCCATAGGCCACGCCCCCGCCAAGGTTGTCATGGGCTCCGAGGTGGACGTCTACGCCGAGCTCAACAGCACCGTGAACGTGGACCTGGTCCAGCTGTTCCATTGCCAGGGCGACGTCTGCTTTGCCCCCATCACCATGACCAAGCTGGACAACGGCACCTACCACGCCCGCATCGGCCCCTTCGACACCGAGGAGGAGGTCAAGTACAACGTCACCACCCTCTTCAAGGACGGCGATGCGACCTGGACCCAGTTCACCCAAGACGTCACCTTCAAGCCCGTGAAGGGGTCCACCGACAACGATGATGACGACGACAACGGCGGCATCATCCCCGCCATGGGCGCCGTGGCGGTCCTGGCGGTCCTCGCCGGTCTTACGGTCGGACGCAGAAGGAAGGGCAGGAAAGAGTGAGCTCGCCCTAGGTATCCTCGGCGAAGTACTCCTCCATGATCTTGCGTTGCCCCTTCCGGAGCATCTCGGACAGCGTGGAGATGGAGATGTCGAACATCGCCGCCAGGTCGCGCAGCGATATCTTCTTCGGGTAGTCGAAGTAGCCCCGCTCGAAGGCGATCTGGAGGATGTCCTCCTGGCGCGAGGTCATCAGCTCGTTCACGTCCACCGAGGTCAGCTTCATCAGCTCGACGTGGTAACGGTGGCTCTCAAGGTCGGCGATGATCACGCGGATGGCCTCCTTGTCGGTGGCGAGGAGCCGCCAGACGGTCTTGCCCTCCTTGTCCATGTTGGAATCGACCAGGAAGGCCTCCGAGCCCACCATGCTGCAGCAGGCGACGCACTCGTTGGTGGCCACCGCGCCCTTGATGCGCCCCCGGTCCACTATGGTGAGGTCGACCAGGTCCACATCGGGGTTCTTCTTGACGTCCTCGAGGATCATCTCGGCGTACTGGGGTTCCACCTCTATCTCCACCAGGTCCTTGTTGCCGTCATCGGAGTAGGGCAGACAGTCAAGCACGTTGATCTTGGCGTGGTACTTGGTTGTCAGCTCCTGCTTCCACTCCACCGGTGTCTCGATGGCTAGCACCGCTTCCAGCATGTGACCACCCATCTATGGAAGGTCCAAGGGCGTATATATATCCATCTGGCCATGGCAGTCAGAAGCGGGCGCCTGGGTCGACGGTGGGCTCGTCGGGGTCCGGAAGGTCCTCCGGGCCGTCGGAGGTCCCGAGGAGGTCGTCCAGCTCGTCCATGAGCTCGTCGATGTCGTCGCCGACCTTCTCCTCCGCCTCTTCCTCCACGTCTGGTTCGGCCGAGGCCTCCTCCTCGATGTCCCCCTCGGCCCAACCTTGTTTCCCGGGGTCCTGTGCCATGTGGGGCTCCTCCTCGTCCTCCTCAGCATCGGGTTCCTCATCCCCGTCCTCATCGAGGTCGTCGTCCTCTTCCTCATCATCATCGAGGTCGTCCTCGTCGTCCTCAGGAGATTCCTCGTCCCCGTCCTCCTCCTCGTGTCCCTTCTCCTCCTCGGGGGTCCACTTGAACTGGGTCTCCGGCTGGATGATGCCCTCGCCCACCTGTAGGTCCCTCGCCTCGACGCCGTCCTCCTCACCGTCCCTGCGGTTGAAGGTGATGAAGAAGACCACGATGGCGCCGATTATCAGGCCCGCGACCAGGCCCCAGATGTAGCCCATGACGCTCTCCTCCGCGGGGGTTCCTGTCTTGAACCTGAAGGCGTCCTGCCCCTCGTGACCCGCGTTGTCCTCGAAGGTCAGCTCCATGTTTATCCACTTGCTGGAGGGCAGGTCTTCGTCGAAGGTTATGGCGGCCGATGTGTTACCCGGGGCCATCTCGATCCCGGTGGCCAGCTCGTTGCCGGCGCCCTTCGCCGTCACCTGCACGTTGCCGACGGGTTCGGAGAACTGGACGATGACCGTCAACCCCTTGACGGGGTTCAGCTCGGATTCCGCCGCGGGGCTCGAGCCGATCATCTCGGGCGGGACGGTGTCCAGCACGATGGTCCCGGCCACCACCCACGGCGAGATGTTGCCCACTCCGTCCTCCAGGGCGTAGGTCAGGATGTTGGGGCCCTCGACCAGGTCGAGGTCGAAGTGGAAGGTGGTCTCGGGCTCGATCTCCATCTTCCCGGCGTCCCCCGTGTCGGTGCGGAAATGGAACAATGCCACGTCGCCGGGGATGTGACCGGTCATGGTGTAGGGGGTGGTCGTCACGTGGGAGGGCAGGAACAGGTCTCCCTCGGGGGACGGGACCGGTGGCACCGAGTCCACCACCACCTCGAGGGACGAGGGGACCGGGTCCGCGTTGCCCAGCAGGTCCTCGGCCCGCCACTCGATGGTGAAGATGGAACCGCCCGATGCGACCACCTCGGAGACCGGGAAGGCCCTGTCGAAGAGGCGCCAGCTGCCTGTCGTCGAGCCCTTGACCGTCCGGTACTCGACCCCGACCGCCGTCCCCACGCCGTCGCCGTCGTCGACGGAGAAGGAGATGAGGGAAGCGAGGGACGCCTTGACCTGGTCCTCGCCCGGACCAGGCGTCGAGGGGTCGACGGAGATGGTGGCGACGGGTGCCGTGTCGTCGATGTTGAGGTCTATGCTACCCACCGACGCGGTGTTCCCCGCGTTGTCCGAGCCCCCGTGGAACAGCTGGGTGGTCCCCTCGGGCCGTCCATCCAGTATGGTGTCGTTGAGGGGGTCGTAGGGGGTCCATGGACCGTCGGTGGAGAAGGCGTACTCGACACCCGCGGGACCGCTGAGCCCGTCGGTGATGTTGAGGGTCACAGGAGTCCCCGACGTCACCCACGTGAAGCCATTGCCTGGCACGTTGGGCTCACCCACCTCCGCCATCACGACGGGAGGTGTGCCGTCGATGCCAAGGGTGCCCACGGTGGTGGTGGCGGAGTTGCCTGCCATGTCCGCAGCGTGGACGTTGATGTCGTACATGCCCTCGGTGACCCCTGCCGGCGCGCTGCAGGTGAAGTTGACGGTGAAGTTCACGTCGTCGAAGACCGTGTCCGTGACCTCGACGGGCCCGATCTCGAGGCCCACGGTGGCCGGGTCCACGTCGTCGGGGAAGCCTACGACCACGGGGAAGGTGTCCCCGGGTCGGACCCAGTCGGGCGCGAAGATGAGCACGGGGGTCGGGGGTTCCACGTCCAGGAGGAACCAGACCACGACGGACATGGTGCCCAGCTCGCCGGCGGAGGCGTCGAAGGTCTGCACGTCACCGGGGGCGAGGGAGGCCCCGTTGACGGTGAACTCCTCCCACCATCCCGGTTCTCCACCGGTCAGGTCGATACCGGGGTGGTCCCCGACCTTTACGATGAGGTCCGCCAGGGTCGGATAGGAATTCTCCCACCCCACACCGGCCATCACCTCGTGGACGTGGAGGCCGTCGTACTGGAGGACGTGACCGTGGGTGCCGTTCAACGTCATGCCGTGGGTGTGGTTGCCACCCGGGGTGACACCGTGGACATGGGCGCCATCGGTGTCCCACTGGAGAGCGTGGTCGTGGGGCTCCGTCTCGTGGGAGTGGTCACCGGTGTTCGCGCTGATGGACGTCGAGGAGGTCATGAAGGCGTTCTGCTGGATGTCATGGTTGTGGCTTCCCAGGCCTATGGTCGCGTTGGCGTCCTTCACCACGATCGCCGTCGCCTCGAGGGTAAGGCCATGGGAGTGCACATCGGGAAGCAGCTCGTGGACATGGACGCCGTCCACGGTGGTCGCGTGGCCGTGGGAACCGTTCGAGGTCGTCACGTGGTCGTGCAGTCCCGCGATCGAGGTCCCGTCGCTGAGGGGCATGACGTACTGGTTGCCCAGGACGCCGACCCTGGCCCCGGCAACGGGTCCCGGGGTGGGAAGGTGCGCCATCACCTCTCCCGCAAGGCCGTGGATGGAGACCACGACTATGGGCGCGAATAGCTCCAGGAGCACCACCCACTCCACCTCTCCGGGGTCCACGGCCGTCATGTTGAGGAAGTGGGGGACGTCCCAGTCGATGATGGGCAGGTCGACGATGACCGGGTCGCCCGTGAGCTCCCCACCGTCGATGGGGGGCATGTCCACGCCGTCCAGTTCCAAGCTGACGCCGGTGGGTCCACCCGTGGAGGAGGTCTTCGGGTCGTAGGGCAGGTCGTGGTCGTGGAGCCCCGAGTCCGCGACATCGTGGGTGTGCATGCCGGTGATGCTGGAGGTGTGGTTGTGGACGTCGCCCAAGGACAGGTCGTGGGTGTGGTTCCCCGAGACGTTGAGGTCGACGATGTGGTCGTGTCCGGTCACCGTGTGTTCGTGGTCCGTGGACTGGACGGTGCCGTAGGAGTGGCCTCCCATGGCCGTCACCTGGTTGCCGTTCCATGTGAGGTCATGTCGGTGACCGGGCAGGGACCAGTATGGTTCGGTGCTCGTGGTCGTTGGTGCTGCGGAGCTCACGGTCCCGTTGTGCTCGTGGTCGCCACCCGAGACCTGATGGGTGTGGTCCCCCACGGGGTCCACGGAGTGGTTGTGACCGCCAGCGTCCATCGCCTCATGGGTGTGGTTGCCTCCCGCCACGGTCCCGTCCGTCACCATGGGCAGGTCGTCACCGAAGAGGTAGAGCCGGGCGGACACGGATTCGGGGGGTCCGAAGATGGGCACCTGCAACGGGACCTCGTCCCCCAGGGGGGAGTGGCCGCTGATGATCCCGTAGTGACCGTCCACCTCCACCGTCAACACGTACTCCAGGCTGCCTGTGGTCAGGGCGGTGAGGCGCACCTCCGTCACGCCGGGGATGATGTTGCTCGACACGTCCACCCTCTCGTGCCAGTCGTCCTCGCTGTCACCGTAGGCCCCGGGAAGGGTCTCGGTGGACTGGTTGAAGGTGAAGGTGACATTCACCGCCGACGGACGGGTGCTGTCCTTCACCTCGGACCAGCCCGGGTCCAGCGAGTGACCGTGGAATCCCGCCGTCGAGGAGTTGTGGTAGTGGTCGCCGGTGACCTCGAGGTCGTGGAGGTGGCCCCCGTCCTCCTCGGCCATGTGACCGTGTTCACCCGAGTCGATTATCAGGGTGGAATGCTCGTGGGGGTCTGCGGTGTGGTTGTGGCCGTTGGAGACTATGGGGGGGAACGTGTAGTCGTCCACCTTCCAGGTGAAACCGTTGAACGTGTGGGTGTGGCCAGGGAGGGTGACCTCCATGCGGGAATCGTTCACGTCCTGGACGGTCACGTAGACGTAGACGTCGTGCTCGTGCTCCCCAGTCATGTTGACGTCATGGGTGTGTCCAGCGTTGTCCTCCATCCGGTGTCCGTGGAGGCCCTCGACCATCAGCGAGTGGTTGTGCTCCCCGTCCTCCATCGTGGACCCGTCCACGGGCATGATGCCCCTGGTGCCGTAGAGGTCCAGGGTCGCGCTGACCACGCTGGCATCGTCGGGAACGACCACGTGGAACACCAGGTCCAGGTCGGGGCCGATCTGCTGCATATCTCGGAACACCAGGTAACCGTTCCCCTCCTGGGCCCCGGCGAGGGGGAGGGTCGGGGTCAGCGAGACCAGCAGGATGAAGGTCACGAGGACCGCAAGGGATCGGTTGCCTTTCCGGACATGGTCCGGACTGGAGGAACGTCTTCGTTCAGAAGCCACCATTGTACCACACCGCCATGATATTCCCCCCCATGGTAATAAAGGGTTCCTCGTGATTGTACCGGCCAGGGGATGGAGGTTGGCAATGGCTCCGTTGGTTTTATATACGCCATTTCCCTTCTCTGGCTTCGCACCGGGCCCATGGTCTAGTTGGTTATGACGTCGCCTTGACATGGCGGAGGTCGGGGGTTCGAATCCCCTTGGGCCCACCATTCCCCTTCTCCACCACCATCTCGGATAATGTTATTGCCTAGCGGGACCCTCATCCCGAATCCGGGAAGTGGTCCCATGAAGAGCCCTCGAACCTCTCCGACCGTCACCTCCGCACTCCTGTTCCTGATAGCCCTGGCCATCGTCGGCGTAGCCACGGGGGCCGCCGGCGACTGCGAGGAGGACCTGGCGGAGGCCCAGCGGGAGCTGGAGGAGGTCACGGAGGAGCGGGACGAGTACGCCCAGCGCCTCGAGGACAGCACCACGGTCCTTATCATCGTGGCCATCCTGCTGACGAGCAGCTACGTCGTGTTCTTCATCATCACCAAGCGCCAGCAGACGATCATGAAGGAGCTCATGAAGCGCACCGGGGTCACCATGGATTCCCCCGAACGCCATCGGCCCAAGCGGCGCCGGGGATGAGCGGGTCGCCGGGCCATCTTCATTCGATGACGGCCGGGCACTCCCCGTTCCGGAACGATTACCCGTGATGCTCACGTGAAAACCCTTTTAAACGGGCCAGTACATATCATCGTCGGGATGCACCATGACCGCTTCTAGTTACGAGCGGGAGCTCAAGGGTATACTATCCGGCCGGGAGGACGTCCTCCTGCGGGTGACCAAGACCTGCTCGGAGAACGAGAGGGCCGACTACTGGTCCATCAAGGACAAGCCCTTCATCGTCACACGGGCAGCGGCCTCCCTGGGCGTGGACATCATCGCCCTCCGTGGTGACATCAGCTTCCCCCTGGAGGTCAAGTCCTCCGTCAAGCGGGTCATCAGGACCTCGTGCAACTCGGGACGGGAGACGGAGCAGGCCGAGAACTTCATCGAGATGTGCTCCCAGTCCGGCGTGCTGCCCGTCTACGCCTTCCGCCTCAAGGGCACCCGGGGGGACAGCTGGCGGATCTTCACCCTCGACATGGAACCCCCCGTGGGCATCGCGGGCTACATCCACAACCGCCTGCCCAAGCTGCGCCAGACACCGAAGGGCAACTACGTGATGGAGTGGGACGAGGGCATGCCCCTCGCCAGCTTCATCCGGTACCTCTCGTCGTGATCTTCCACGGGCCCGAGCCTCCCCTCGACGGCCCATCCCCCCAACTGTGGGGAGCAATCTTTATCATTTGGATAGCGATAGTGCTGTCGCGAGGTGAGGTTTTGCCGCAAGACATCGAGATTCACGAGAACGCCGACCTGAAGGACGCGACCATCGTCATCGGGATCCCGGGGGTGGGCTTCTCGAGCCCGATCGCCACAAGTTACCTGATCAAAACGCTGGAGATGGAACGCGTGGGACACGTGGTGTCCGGGGACTTCCCCCCGGTGGCCAGTATCCACGAGTTCGAGCCCCAGCATCCCATGAGGATATACCAGAAGGACAAGGTCATAGCAGTGATCATGGAGTTCGTACCCCAGGGCGACCTGGTAAGGCCGTTGGGGACCCATCTGCTCAGGTGGGCGCACGAAGGCGGCGCCAAGCGGGTCGTGGTCCTCGACACCATGTCCCCCTCGGACCTGCAGACCTTCATGGAGAACCGGGCCACCTACTCCGTGGGCGCGACCCACGCCGACAGGGTCGCCCTGGACACAGCGGAGATGGAGATGGTGGAGGAGGGGATGATCACCGGGCTGGCCGGCGTGCTCCTGGTGGAGGGGGCCTCCATCGGCGCCCCCGTGGTCAGTATCCTCACCGAGGCCAACCCCATGTTCCCCGACGTCAGCGCCGCCGTGGTCCTGCTCGAGGAGGGCGCCAAGCTGTCCTCCGACCTCAAGGTGGACCTGACCGAGCTCTTGGACAGCGCCCAGGAGGTGGAGGGCGTGGTGAAGGACCAGGTCGCCCAGACCTCCAAGCTCCTCGAGGCGAGGATGGACGCCGAGACCCCCGCGGGTGGTCCCGCCCCGACGGCAGCCCCCTCGACCATGTACGGCTAGGTGATGTCGATGGCGGACGAACCATACTACCCCGGGAAGTACCTGTCCGAGATAACCAGGAGGTGCCGGAACATGACCGTCGGCGAGATGCTCCGGAACGTGGACGAGGTACGCAGGAAGAACCGCCTGGGCTTCGGCCACTACTTCTTCGACGGGCGCCACGCGCCCCAGGAGGACTGGTCCGTGCCCGGCGCCCTGGACTTCGACGTGG
Source organism: uncultured Thermoplasmata archaeon (assembly GCA_965369625.1). Classification (GTDB taxonomy): domain Archaea; phylum Thermoplasmatota; class DTKX01; order DTKX01. Next base: position 23,718 of record CBDUQW010000023.1, read on the forward strand.
TCCAGGACGACATGGCCCTGGAGGTGATCTTCACCACCGCGCCCTTCACCAAGGAGGAGCTGACGGTCCACGTGGAGGAGGGAATGCTGGACGTGGAGGCGGTCCATGTCGAGACCGACCCAGACACGGACGAGGAGCGCAGGGTCCGGATGACCAAGGCCGTCCCGGTCCCCATCGAGTTCGACCTGGAGTCGGTGGAGGCCAAGTTCGAGAAGGGCAAGCTCATCGTAAGCATACCAAGGCCCACCAAGCCAAGGAGAAAGGTGGACATCGAGTAGGCTGTCCCGGGACACCCGGTCAGAACAGGCTCACAAAGATGCCGGTCATCACGTTGATGACAACCGTGAGGGCTATCGTCACCATCAATAGCTTGCGCATCACGGCCGCCTCCATCTCCCGGCCCTCGCCGATGGTGACCACGGCGTTGTTGACCTTGGAGGGTGTTATTGCGGAGGCGACTCCCCCGGCCACCCCGTGGCCGCCGTACATCGCCATGAAGCTGTCGTTGATCTGGCCGTCGTGGATGCCCACCTGGCCGGCCGTCTCGTACTGCACGTTCATGAACAGCACGTTGGAGCCGGTCTCCGACCCTCCCACGACGGAGCCGAAGAGGCCCAGGGACGAGGATATCCACATGTATGCCGTGCCGAAGACGGCAGCCAGTCCCGCGGCCATGACCACGTTCATGTTGTACTTGTCGAAATAAGCCCCCTCGACCAGGTCGCCACCGTCCAGCTCCATCGCGGAGTAGGCCATGACGAAGGCGATGGCGAAGAAGACCGAGTAGGCGATGAAGGGGGACCAGATGCGCCTTATCCACACGCTGTTGGTCCGGTGGAGCACCTCCCGCTTCGGACGCAGGTACAGGATGGATATGATGATGGCCACGAGGATCCACGTGTATATCTGGGCGAAGATGTCAAGGTCCACGGGGTCCCGATTACCCCAGATTCTTATCTGCTCCCATTCACCCGGGAGGTCGGCGAGGAAGTCGCTCACGGCCTGGATCCCAACGAACGCCGCCAGCGCAGTGAGGATGATGAGGGGGGAGTACGCCCGGAGCACCTTGGGCCAGTCCACCTTCTTCTTTTTCTCCTCCGTTCCCCCATCGGGGGTCGCGCCCTCGCCGACCACCTTGGCGCCCCTCCTCTTCCTCCATCGCTCCAGCCCCCTCTGGTACCCGTAGAGGGCCCCCATCGAGAGGAGGCCGGCCGCGACGCCCACGACACGGAGGGGGACGGCGGTGTTGCCGGTGAAGTACTCGTAGGAGACGAAGGCCAGGCAGGAGAAGGCGACGGCAGCGCCGACGATGAAGGCCTGCACACCGCCCCTCATGACGGATCTCTTCCCGCCGATGATGTAGAGCATGGCGAAGGAGATGCCGATGGAGATGACGGGGAGGAACAGGCAGATGAAGTACGCGAACTCGATGCCGGTGAAGCCCACGCCGTCTGTGATGCCTGGAGTCGAAGACACGTCCGCGGGCAGGGTGATGGGAAGCGACAGCAGGGCGAAGGAGGTGGAGGCGTTGTACCCCAGGAGTGCTATGCAGACGGCGGCCATCGGCGTGAAGCCCATGGCCAGGAGCAGGGGCGGGAACTGGGCGGGGGTCACGATGCCCAGGGAGGTGGCGAAGGTGCCGAAGCCGATGCCGATGAACAGGGCCTGGTCCTCCTTCGTCTTGGCCACCCGCTTCAGGCTGGACGAGACGGTGGTCAGCAACCCCTCCTCCTTCATGAGGAAGATGAGGTACATGGTGAAGATCACGGCGACCCCGATGCCCAACGATTTGAGAAGGCCCTCGGCCGACCCCAGCATTGCCACCCTCCAGTCGGTGCTGAAGACCAGGACGGCGAGGACGATGGCCACGATCCAGCCTATCACCGCCATGGTGGCGCCGCCCAGGCGGAACACCACCATCCCCACCAGCACGACGATGAGGGGGAAGATGGCCAGGGCGAACTTCCAGTCCCAGACGAACATCATGGCGTAAAGGCCTACGAGCACGACGGCTACGACCTGCCATAGCCTCGTCCTGTCCACCTTCTCGCCACCCATGGCCCAGCCTCCGCCCGGAGCAGGCGGTGAAATGGCGTAGCTGTATATAAAAATCGTTCACTCCCCAATGACCGTCATTTCACGAAGCCCCACAATAAAGTCCCCCCGCCTCCAAAGCTTTGATATCCCACCATCGCCATCCGCCGATTCCCGGGGTGGAACCTTTGGAGCTGGAAGGGAAGAAGGCAATCGTAACGGGCGGCAGCATCGGCATCGGGGCCATCATCGCGAAGGTCCTGGCGGCAGAGGGTGCTGACGTGGCCATCAACTACAGGAAGCACGCCGACGAGGCCAACCAGGTCGGCAAGGAGATCGAGGGGATGGGACGCAAGTGCCTGGTGGTCCAGGCGGACGTCTCCAACTTCGAGGACGCCCACAAGATGGTGGACAGGGTGGTCGAGGAGCTGGGCGGCCTGGACATCCTGGTCTGCAACGCCGGGATCAACCGGGACTCCGTCATCTGGAAGATGACCGAGGAGCAGTGGGACCAGGTGATGAACATCAACCTCAAGGGCTACTTCAACTACGTCCAGGCGGCGGTGCCCCACCTGCGGGCCCAGAAATCGGGCAAGATCGTCCTCGTCACGTCCATCAACGGCCTGCGGGGCAAGTTCGGTCAGGTGAACTACTCCGCATCCAAGGGCGGCATCATCGCGATGGCCAAGGCCCTGGCCAAGGAGCTGGGCCGCGCCAACATCAACGTCAACTGCGTGGCCCCGGGCATGGTGGAGACCGAGATGGCCGCGAACATCCCCGAGGAGTTCCTGCAAAAGGCCCGGGACGAGACGGTGCTGGGCCGCATAGCGAAGTCCGAGGAGGTGGCCTACGTCATCTCCTTCCTGTGCTCCGAGCGGGCGAGGCACATCACCGGCGAGGTCGTCAAGGTGGACGGCGGTCAGTACATCTAGGGAGGTCATGAGATGAGGATAGGTGCGATAGGTATTGGGCATGGCAAGTTCGGGCGGCGCAACGACGCCACGGTCCAGGAGCTGGCATACGAGGCCTTCCAGGCGGCCCTGGACGACGCGGCCATCGGAAGGGACGACGTGGACGCCGTGGTGGTGGGCTCGGTCCCCGAGTACCACAAGCAGCGTTCGCTGCCCGGCGTGGTGGCCGAGTACATAGGGATGAACCCGAAGCCCGCGTGGCTCACCGAGGCGGCCTGCGCCTCCTCCAGCGCGGCACTGGCGACGGCGGTGGCCCAGATCAGGGCCGGCGAGCACGACGTGGTGGCCGTGCTGGGTGTGCAGAAGATGCTGGAGCTCTCCACCCCGGAGCTGCTGGCGCTGATGGGCCGGGTGGGCGACGTCCAGTGGGAGTCCATCTACGGGACCACCTTCCCCGGGTACTACGCGATGTACGCCCGACGGCATATGCACGAGTACGGGACCACGGAGGAGAACATGGCCGCGGTCGCGGTGAAGAACCACCACTACGGGGCGAAGAACCCGAAGGCGATGTTCCAAAAGGAGATCACCGCCGAGAAGGCCCTTGGCTCCCCGATGATCGCGTCGCCCCTGCGACTCTACGACTGCTGCGGGAACGCCGACGGCGGGGCCTGCATCATCATCGGCAACGAGGAGAAGGTCAAGGCGATGGCGGACACCCCCGTATGGATAGACGGCATGGGAAACGCCACCGCGCCCTTCACCGTGCTGCGCCGCGAGGTCCTGACAAGCATCCCCAGCGCCGTCGAGGCGGGCAGGCAGGCCTACGAGCAGGCCGGCGTCGGACCCGGAGACATCGACGTGGCCGACGTCCACGACTGCTTCACCGTGGCCGAGCTGCTGGCGTACGAGGACCTGGGCTTCTGCGGCAAGGGCGAGTCGGGCAAGTTCATCGAGGACGGTCAGACGTACATCGGGGGGTCGATCCCCGTCAACGTGGACGGCGGCCTCAAGTCAAAGGGACATCCCGTGGGCGCCACCGGCGCCTCGATGGCGGTGGAGGCCGTCAAGCAGCTTCGCGGAGAGGCCGGCGAGGGTCGGCAGGTGGACGGGGCCCAGGTGGCCCTGACCCACAACGTGGGCGGGATAGGACAGTACTGCTTCGTCAACATATACAGGAGGGACTGAGATGGCCGAAGAGGAAAAGGGAGTGACCTTCAGCCAGTTCGGCGTGGTGAACTTCTCCCCCTTCACCAAGGTGGGAGCCTTCGCCGAGGGGCTGGCCGAGGGCAAGATAAAGGCCACCAAGTGCACCGGTTGCGGCCACGTCGAGTTCCCGCCCAGGGCCGACTGTCCGGGCTGCGGCGGCACGGGCTTCGAGTGGGTGGACATCTCCGGAAAGGGGAGTCTGGTGACCTACACGACCATCCACGCCGCCCCCACCGGGTTCGGCGATCGCACGCCCTACACCATCGGGGTCATCGACCTAGAGGAGGGCGGCAGGCTGCTCTCGTGGGTCGAGGACGTGCCCGAGGAGGAGCTGAAGATCGGCATGGGGCTCCAGGCCCACATAGAGACGCTGGAACCCGAGGCCGAGGGCAAGCCCGAGAGGTACATCTACGTGCTGAGGCGGCCCAAGTAGACCTACAGCTACCGGTAAAGACTCCAACACGTGTAGAGGATGGATTCTGACAGTCCTTATCGTCGGATTGAACGGCCAAGGTAAACGGTTGGAGATCCTACCGATAACAACAAATCGACAACAATCAACAAGGGGCATATCTGCCCTCCGATCCGATGCACTCGCGGTCCTGCCGGGAGGGACCATGTGCTCGGGTGGGAGGAGAGGAAGCGGGACCTCCAAGAGGGCGAGAAGATGCTATGGGCGACGCGGGCGGAGAACCTACGAGCCAGGGTGTTGAGACACACTGAATAGACACCATGCAACATGGAGATCGAGGTCTCCTTGTCCACCTGGTTTCCCATTGTCTAACAAGTAGGGTTTCACCAGTTAAAACAGGATTGTACACCACTCAAAACAGGACCCGAAAAGTATAATGTTCAAGACCACTCTACACCGATTAGATATTCCCGATTGGGGGGTTTTGGCTTGATTGCCATTCGCAACGAGAGTAAGGGGTTTCCAGAGAACGAAGGACAACCGGCTGATAGGGATGGCGTCATCTACAGGCTTGGTACACGCATCGTTGCTAGCGATCCAAGGAGAATGGCAATCGCGGTCTTCTTCGTGGCGATAATGATCGGAGCCGCGATGTTCGTCGCCTTCCACGAGCTTCCCCACGACGATGAGACCGGGGACGGAGGACGGGTCCTCGTCTGGGACATGAACATCTACAAGGAGAGGGAGGCGACCTATCGCTACAAGGCCGACGCGCTATCGCTCCAGATGCGTTTCCCAGACTCTCCCCAGATGAACGACGTCCTTCTGAAGAACCGGATGGTGGAGGTTCGATACGAGGTCGAAGACCTTCTATTCGGACCCATGAACGGGCATTGCATCCAGGACAGGCCGGGTGTCGTCTCGGGCAACAGCATTACGTACGAGGATGTGTTCGACAATGTCGACCTGGTCTACATCGTCGGTGCCAACGGGCTCAAGGAGTTCCTGGTGCTCAAGGAGAGACCAAGATATCTCAGCGGCGACCTGGTGCTGCGGTCTCAGCTGCACTATCCGCCTTCAGCCCTGGAACCCTATTCCAACACGGACCTGGGGATCCACAGGGAGTTCTCGACCTCCGACACGATATCCATGTATGACATCCGCTTCAACGAGGTCCTCCGGATAGCTCCTCCCGTCGTCTTCGACTCCACCGTTCCTCCAGGAGGCAGCCTCTCGCGATATTCCGGGATCGAAGGTTCCTCTTTGGTCGACGGGGAGGAACAGATACGGACCATCGACGTGAAGGTGCCGGACCCCGTCCTCCCCCAGCGGATGACCGTCGGGACGACCCGCATATCCGAGAACCGTGACGGGGCCAGCCTTACCACCGTGGTGCCCTGGGATTTCCTCAGCGCTTCCAGCACCAGGTACCCGGTGTTCATCGACCCCACCATCTCCTCACCCATCACGGACAACCAGTGGTACCAGGACGCCCTCATCATGCTCGAGAGCAACCTATCCATCGTATCCGGGGGCTCGCTGAACCTGTACAATGTCACCCTGCAGGTCAACCACACCGATGTGGACCCCTACCACATCGAGGTCCATTCGAATGCATCGTTCAACGTTTACAGGTCCGTCGTCGAGCCCAATGCATCACTCGGCTCCGAGCCCTTCGAGTTCAACAGTATGGGTGACCTGACCGTCCAGGACTCTGTGGTCAACTACACCCTGGACGGCATCAACGTTACCACTGGAAACTGCTCCTTGCGGAACGTGACCATCGGCCACTCCAGCGGAGACGGCGTCCATTCCTCGGGGGGCAATCTCACCCTTTACCAGTTGGAGATCCACAACTGCTCTGCGGACGGAATCGACGTCTCGAATGCGGAGGTCGATATTATCGAGTGCGAGGTAAGGGATGCAACCTCGACCGGGATCCTCCTCAACAACGTAACCTGCAACATCACCAAGACGACGGTAACGGATTGCGATGGCAAGGGCATCGATGTCCAGGCGAGCGACTCGGTCAACATTCTGGAGAGCCACATAACCGAAAATTCCGGGACCGGTATGAAGGTCGCCGATTGCTCGGGCCTCATCTATGATAATGATGTAGATTCCAATCTCCATGGACTCAACCTCACCCAGGGTACCAACTGCACCGTCAAGGAGAACCAGGTCTCCGGGAACACGGTGAACGGCATCAATGTGATCGATTCCTCACCGAGCCTCGACGAGAACATCATAGACAATCATACGAGCGGGACCGGCCTCTATATAAGCAACTCGACACCGACCACCTCGGAGGACCTCATCGAGAACAACGAAATCGGCGTCCACGTCACGGACGTCGAGACATCCCTGGAGGACCTCGATGTGAGGCACTCCTCTCAGTACGGCGTCCTGGTCACATCAGGCACTCTTCACATGTTCAACAGCACCGTCGAGTTCTCGGCGACATCCGACTTCAGGGTGGGCGGTAACGCCAGCATTAACTTGACCAACACGTACTTCAACAAGGGCAACACAGGGTTCGAGGAATATGCTCAGAACCTCCAGGTCAAGTGGTATCTTGACCTGAAAGTCCTTGCGGACCTGGACATCCCGTGGGTTAACGGGACCGTGGTCATCAAGAACAGGACGGGCCAGGAGGTCTTTAACGGCACGACGGACAGCTACGGAAAGATACCCACCCAGATAATCACCGAATATATCCAGGACATGGGTGAGATCGATCCATTAGGCCCGTACGAGATAATCGCCAGCAGCACGGATGCACGGGTGTACATCAGCAAGAGCCGGGACATGATCATCTACAACAGGGGTGACATGGACGCTGACGGCATACCCGATTCCCTCGAGGAGGCTCCTGGTGTAATCTGGTACGACGCCGAGGGCCACGGGTACGGGGAATTGCAGATGGTCAGCGACGCGCTGGCCCTGGACTACGAGGCAATAGGAGATTGGAACGGCACGGGGGAGATCATCAACAACAACACCTTCTTCGACATGTTCATGGGTTCCCCCGAGATAATGGTAATGGTCCGTGCCAGGTCGACGTCTCCCGGGGACAACCTCACCCTCGTGGTCACGGACCTCGTCGGGGCCGAGGTCTCGAACGAGACCTTCTGCCTGGAGAGGGACTACTTCTGGTACTACACCAACTGGTTCCCGAACCCCGACAGGCTCTTCATCAGAGGCTACATACCAGGGAATGCCGCGGGGGACGTACTGGTCGACAGCATCTGCATCGTCCCGAGGCAGGGCGATGGCAGACCCATGGCGGTGGAGGGCCAGATAACAGACCCATGCAACTCGGACACCGACGGTGACCGGATGCCCGACGGGGACGAGAGGCGGAACAGCACCGTCTGGTTCGAGGCTGAATTCGGAATCAACGTCTCTCTGACCACCCTCACATCCAATGAATACTCCAACGGTCATGCTGTACAATTCGCACCTGCAGATCCTCCGGCTATGCTGTCCTTCGACCTAACGAGCTATCTCGCAAGGGACAGCCTGACCGGCCAGATGGCAAAGGGGAACTACACATTGAAGATCAGGGCGCACAGAACCGTGGTTGGGGCCGCTGCACTCATCCAGTACAGTGGGAACACTCCATATACAGGGACCCTTGCCATCCTTAATGATACTCCCACTTGGTACACCCTCCTGAATCTTGCGATCGACACAGCAGACATGAATCCGATATTGACCATAAGCCATATGGGAGGTACTTTCGTCGTCGACAAGATCGGTATTGTGATGATGGTCGACGTTCCGGATCAGAACTGGTGTTACAACTTCACCTCCCCACTGACACAGCTTCAGACTCCATCCATCGTCGGCGACATCGTCGTTTCCACATCGGCCTCCATTCCACATATCGTTGGCATCGACGGGGTGACTGGTCAAGTTCGGTGGAACGTGACGTACGACGCATGTGCCGTGACCTCTCCAACTGTCTATGGGAATGATGTGTTCTATGCGTACGATTCTGGAATGGAAATAATTATCAGCTGCATCGATGCTCTCACAGGCCAGGTCCTATGGAGTAATACCTCCAACGTCAACAACGAGATCCTCGGCCAAGCCATATTGGATATTCCAACGCGGATAAATGGAGTAACCGTGGATGAACAGGTCGTCCTCGGGGCTACCAACCGGCTGGAGAGTTTCAATGCCTCATCCGGCCAGTTGTTGTGGGCGTACGATCTCCCGGGCAACATATCCTCCTTCATCTCCATGCCGGTGGTATTCGGGGAATATATCCTCTTGATAGGCAATGCAATGTGGGGTGGTTCTCAAGAGCGAGCTTTGATGATCAATTCCACTGGCATTGAGCTGTGGAGCGCTGGCCTCAACGACGGCTTCAATCAAATTCCAATATTTGGTACGCCCACTGTTCACAATGGTAAATTCTTCATAAGCCGAATACCAACAGATGGACCAGGGGACGGACGTGTGGAGGCGTACTCCCTGAATCCAGACACTCCTGCAGTGTTGCTTTGGACCGCTTCGATGCCCCCCCCGTTCAGGTTGGCCACCGAACCCATAACCGGCAATGGGTCAGTCATCGTCCTCGCGGAGGACGGCCTTTTCCACAAGGTCGTCATGTTCAACGAGACGGATGGTTCCACGGCTGGGTCACCGGAGCCCCCGATGGAGTATTTCGCCATGGGACCGAAGTTCAGCGAGATGGAAGGTTTTATGTTTGGGTCATCGACCTCGATGCCCGGCTCGGTGTTGTCGCGATCACCTTGTTTCGTCGAAGGAAGGATATACTACTTGACGGCAACCTATGAGTATCCTGATCCTGAGATACAATCGGTCCACCTCAAATGTGTCGATCTGAACAAGACCGTGAACAGGGAGGAGTTCCCGATGGTATTCGATCGGCTGTTGGGAACCCAATATGAATTCATTGAAGTGGCTGGGACGCCGGTTCTGGGTGACCTCGATGGTGATGGTTACCTGGACATCGCCTTCAACGTGGAACAAGGAACCTGTTGTCATGAAGGAGGTGGAGTGTGGTACAGGGCAGCCACCCCCTGGAAGCAGTATCACCGCGAGGAGCACAACTCCGGAGACGGTGTGTACGAGTACCGGTTCTTTCCCACGGACCCTGTCGACCTGGACATGGACCACGACGAGCTCGCTGACGGTCTGGAGGAGATATTCCCATCCAACGCTGAGAGGTTCGAGTTCGAGGACCTCATCAACTACTCGGTCACCTACATGGGTTCGGATTGGCCCGAGGACGCAATGAAGAAGAACATTGCATTCTTCCATCAGACAGGTGTGTCTCTCCGGACGGTGGACCCGGACTCCGATCCGGAGCGTGTGGATGAAGCAACGGCCGATTCTTGGATAGAGGTTGAGTTCCAAGTGCCCGTGACAGGCATCTACGACCTGAAGGTCGAGCCCGTGAACGGCTTCGAGGACAAGTCCAAGGCCCTCGGCCTGAAGGGAGGTGGCAATGGCGGAGGTCTCTATACCAACTCGGGCGACGGTTACAGTTATTCAGCTGGTGATACGGATGCGGTGGGTGATGCGGGGTTCGTGGATTGGTGGCCTGTGGAGCAGACATACCTCGAGAGGATCATCGAGAACGCCACATACTTCGGACTATCGTGCCAGGTCAATTCCACCAACAACACCATTGGATACATTCCCCTTGAACTCCCACCGGGTAGTTTCAGAGCCCTTCCAACAGCAATTCGACAACCGGTCTTCGACTTCACCCAGGTGTACATCCAGGGTTACTTCCAGGCCACGATCAGTACCGCCCTGTCAGCTGGAACGACCTACTACCTCAAGGTCGGTCTTGACCTGGACCGGGTGCCTTCGAACCTCCTTGAGAACTTTCCACTTTCAAAGGACATAACGCGAATCGACATCCTTGACATCGATTTCTGCCTGGCAAGACATTACGGTGTCGACCCCTTCGTGAAGGACTGCGATGGAGATACCCTAGAGGACGGTAACGAAACCTATGAGGGCTCCTTCCCGTGGTCCTCGGACACTGATGAGGACGGCATATCCGATCCGTTCGAGTTCGTGAACGGAACCGACCCATGCTATCGGGACTCTGACTTCGACGGCCTGAGGGACAGGGTCGAGGGTGGTCTCTCGAATGTGGATACTGACCCGTACACTTGCTGGGACACCCAGGATTCCAAGGCCTCGATGTGGGAGATGATGATGGCCTACTGCGACGGAGATGCCGGACGGCTAAACTCAAGCACGCTACAAACCTCTCCCAACTGGGACGCGGATACCAACACCACGACAGACCCGACCGATCCCGACTCCGACGATGACGGTATGCCCGACGGTTCGATCGACGGGTGGGGCTACGACCCGGTAGCGGACTCCCGGGGCCAGTACACCAGCCAGGCAGACAACCTGTACCTTTACGACAAGGCATTCGACCGACCCTACGAGGAGAGGTACTGGGGCTTCGTGGGAACCTCTGACAACATTCCCCAGGTCTGGGAGGGCGAGGATTTCGACCTGGACGGGGGGCAGGATAGTGATGGGCCCGAATGGGGTTTCGAAATAGAAGATGGCAAGGTGGGTCGAAAAACCGGCAATGATGAGACGGATGCCACGAAAAGGGATACCGACGGCGATCTTCTCTCAGATGGATGGGAGGTGCTATACAGCCAATCCCTACCGTTCCTTCGGGTTGACGATGGTCAATTGAGGTACTCTCTGAATCCGACCCAACCTGGTGACGCCTGGGAGGACATCGATGTCGATCCCGAACAGGTGGACGAGGTGGGTGCCGATCCAGGCTTCAATCTGACACTCGGCCCTGGCTGCGACTATGGTTACGCCATGAAATATGGGCCATCACAGGACACCGTTGTCGAGGCTATGGAGGTCGAGTTGTACCCGACCACTGGAGTGGAAGCGGACGTGTTCGAGCTGGAGATCTTCCCGGGGTCTATCCCTTACATAACACTCAAGCAAAGAATGTATCGAATGACCTACTCCATCTCCTCCACTGACGGCGAGGATGGCATGTACAGGTTCGATGACCTGAACGTGTTCCTCAACGGTTCTCTCAACTACTGGATAACGATCCGGTACCGGAGCGCCTCCTTCGTTCTTCCTCTAAATACCTCCCAGCAGGCTGATGCAGCTGTGTGCGACGAGGACGGTGATTGGACGGAGGCGAACCCGAAAGGACCCTTCCACATGGTCCTCTACAACGCAACGGCCGGCGGTGACGACCTCACGAACATCCAGGAGTACGCCGCGGGCACCAACCCCAAGAGGATGGACACCGACGAGTTCCGCAGGAAGAACGTGCAGGACAGCGACGGTCTCAACGACAGCCAGGAGTGCCAGTGGGTGTTGAGGTCCAACGCGGAGAACGGCTCCCTCAGGTACGGGGGCTACCTCAACGCCACATACATCCACTACGACGGGGACGCTGGCGGTTCGGACCACTCCACGATCAACTACACCAGGACCGACGGTCAGGACCTCTACACCGACCCAGCGTACCCCTTCCCCGGCGCGGGCAGCGACATGATCCTCCTCTACCGTCTCAAGGACAATACCGAGATCTTCCTCAACCAGTCGGGACCCACGGGAGAGCACGCCATCTACGTGTGGAAGCCCTACTCCAGCCCGACCTCCACCAGCGAGCACGAGAACGGCTCGCGGTACTACAAAGGCGAGTGCGTCAAGTTCACCCGGACGGGGACGGCCTCCCCTTCCAATTACACGCCTGAGCTGGCCTTCCGCTACACATATCTGTTCCTGGCCGACCCCTTCGACATCGATACCGATGACGACGGCATCAGGGACGGTATGGAGGTGGACTGGGACAAGGACTGTGTCTACAGCGCGGCCGAGGGGAGCAGCGCCGACACCCTCAACAACGCCAGGGACCGCGACTCGGACAACGACGGCTGGATGGACCAGCAGGAGATCAACTACTCGGTCGACCTCCCGGCCGACTGGATAACCAGCTTCGACCTGGACTCGTACGAGAACATGGTGGACGCCGACTCGGACGGCGACGGCGTCAAGGACGGCGACGAACTGTGGGGCTCCTTCGACACCGACAAGGACGGTGCCATCAACGTGTTCGACTGCGACTCGGACAACGACGGCCTTCCCGACGGCTGGAGGGACAACGTCACCTGGAATGAAACGAATGGTACGTTCGACAACGTTACCGCGGGAGTGGCCAACGCCTTCGACCTGTGGGAGGGCGAGGACGTCAACACGAACGGCGTCTACGACAAGTCAGACAATGAGACCAACCCCACCATGGTCGACACCGATCAGGACGGTCTTTCCGATGGTTACGACAACGCCACTGCTCTGGGGGAGTTGACGCTTCATACTAATAGAGGTGGACTCACCCAGACCGAATATCCGAACAGAACCATGTGGGACACTGACGGCGACGGCCTGTCGGACGGCGCTGAGATTCTGGGATGGACTATCGATATCAAATACCCTGATGGAGTGATTATCTCCTCCTTCGTCTCTAGGTTCTACGCCTCCGACCCCTGCATCAACGACTCCGACGGCGACGGTCTGTTCGACGGGGTAGAGTACCTCTTCTCCAATCCCTGGACCAATGACACTGACGAGGACGGCTGGTACGACGATATCGAGGACGGCAACGGCAATGGGCTCGTCGATGCGGGCGAGACCAGCCCGCGCAACGCCGACACAGATGGCGACACCCTCCCCGACGGGTTCGTTTGGACGAACTGGGGTGATGGTGGTTTCTACTGGGGCGAGGACAGAAATCAGAATAATAAATCCGATAGTGGGACCGAAACCCACCCCCTGAATCCGGACACCGACGGTGACATGGTATCAGATGGTGCGGAGTTCGCCATCTCCATAACATTGAACTTCACCGGTGGGGGCTTCGGCGACCACGATCTCGACGGCACAATCGATATCCTCGACACAGATTCGGACAACGACGGTCTCACCGACTGGGAGGAGAATTGCGATCAACATCCCAGATTATACGACGATACTGATGATTCTTTTGAGACCAACCCCTTGAATGCAGACACCGATGGAGATGGACTCTACGATGGGGCCGAGCCTGCGAGACAATCTGACGCTGATAGTGATGGAATAACGAACGGCCACGACAATGACTCGAATAATGACAATAAGACAGATTACAACCAGACCTTTGTCATCTTCAGGACCAATGCGGTCTGGAGCGCATCAACCCGCACACACGATTATAATCAGAGCGGGGTATGGGTAGCAGTCGATACCAACGTAAGTATCTGGCATCACAGTGAAGATAACGAGGACCACAACCTATCTCTGGTGTGGGATAACGCCGGATACATCTTCGATGGATACTCTGATACAAAGCCTGACGATATTGAAAAAGTTAATGTCTCAAAGAGACTGCTGAACGGTAATTATACCGAGAAGAGGGATGTAACAACTCCAGAGAGATACTCCGTGTATCACAATGACAGCGGTTTTATTGTCATCGAGGTCCCAGACTCGGGTAGCAATTACATCTATTACATCTTTGAACACACCGGCAACGAGCAAGAGAGCTATGAATCCTCTAAGAAATCTGTTGGCAGCTTCGTATATACTCATTCCGAATCCTATGATTATCGTCCGTGCCTATCGGATGATTCTGACATGGATGGGTTGGCCAATTCCGTCGATCTAGTCGACGACGACGCTGACATTGACGACGACGGCGTGGCTGACGGGATGGAGATCCTGTGGAATACAGATTCGGATGATGACGGGCTCCTAAATTATTTGGACCCAGATTCTGACAATGACGGGGTAACCGATGGTACCGAGATGGGCTATACCCTGCCCTTAACCGACTGTTCTGAGGCAGATGGCACCGATGTCGACGCCACGTTCACCAACAGTAGCAGGAAGAATTGGACGGCTGACTCCGCTCTCTCTTCCCGTACCTGTCCCATCAAGAAAGATACTGATGGCGATGGATTGTATGATGGTTGGAATGACCTCGATCATAACGGCATCTTCACTTCGAACAACGAGAGCAAAGGGGAGACAACCCTCGACGGTTGGGACGCTACCAATTCCATCAACGGCAAGGTCGACAGTGGCGAGGCCGACCCCCTGGATGTAGACACCGACGACGACGGCCTGTCCGACGGCGGTGAGCAGTTCACTTTTGGGACCAAGCCCCTGGATAACGATACCGACGACGACGGCCTCCTCGACGGCCTCGAATTGGGCCGCATCGATGGCATCAGTGGCACCGACATGTCCCTCTTCCGCCCCGACGGTGACCCCAACACCACCACGAACGCAACATCCAGCGATACTGACGACGATAACTTCGAGGACGGTTTCGAGGACGCGGACCGCGACGGCGTTCGCGACTGGAACGAGACTGACCCGACCACAAACGACACCGATGGCGACGGCATCTGGGACAGCGTCGAGGACAATATCACTAACCGCAAGGTGGACGTGGACAACTCCACCAACCGCTACCTCGAGACGGACCCATTGTGCGCCGACACCGACGGCGACGGCATCAGCGACGGCGACGAGGATAAGAACCACAACGGGATATTCGAACCGGACAACGAGAACCCGGATCTTAAGGAAACGAACCCCCGGTGGCAGGACACGGATAACGACTCCCTCTCCGACGGCCTCGAGATAGGCGGCTGGAACATCTCGGTGTACTTCGAGGCCACGGGCGAGAAGAGGAGCGGGTACCCCATCGTGGTCGACTCCAACCCCTGGATAGTCGACACCGACGACGACGGCCTCACCGACGGCCAGGAGTTCGAGAACGCCACGCACCCCCGCTCCCACGACACCGACGGCGACGGCATGACGGACCTGTGGGAGCTCACCGGCCCCGCGCCCTCGGACCCCTGCGGCGTGGAGGGCACGCCTCCGAACCTCAGCGACCTCCATGTCAACACCGAGGTAGAGTGGGAGGTGAGGTGGGTAGGCGTGGGACGCGCTGCCATCCCGATGTACTTTCGCACCCGCAACGAGATCAACGTGACGGTGACGGCGACGGACAACGTTGGGCTCAAGTGGATCCGCTTCCACATCGACGGAAAGGACGATGAGACGGCGCGTTTCGCCCAGAACACCAACAATTCGACGGTGACAGTGTTCTTGAAACATGACCTCTGGAGCAAGTGGGTCGCGGGCTACGACCTGAATATCAGCGTCAGCGACGTGAACGGCAACGAGGGCTACATGGAGTTCCACATCGACAGCGCACTGGAGGCGTTCGTGCAGTGGCTGATCGGGCAGGTGACGGCTCTGGCGAAGTTCGTGATGGAGCTTGCTAGCGCGGCGATTGAATGGGTGTGGAAAATGATTGAAGATACCGTAAATTCTTTCATTGCCTCTCAACAAGAGTCATTCTTTAGATATGCTAATAATTTAATCGCCACTAAAAATAATGTATATAAAGATGAAAACTCAACGATGGATGAGAGTGAAGAACTCGATATTATTAACGCCATATTTGGGCCTTACTTCGTTTCAATTGTTTCGGTATTCACGATTATTTTATTAATAATGAGTATTATCAAGTTTTTCATCGTTTGGATGTCATGGTTATTAACTGCTGCCATTATTGCTATTCTTACAGTTTTCACATACGTTATCGCATTGCAATTCTCAGGTGACGATATTTCAGAGTCCTCGGCTAAAGATGTTTCTTCACTTTCGATAATTCAGATGTTTATTTCATTATTTGAAAATTCAGGTGGATCACGGCATGCAGGAGCTGCATCACAGTTTGAAGATATAACATCGATATTGATGAAACTGGAAATGTTTATCGCCCTTATTGGATTTGGGTACTCATTATATATGGCCCGGTCTTCAATTACCAGGACATCCGCAGGGATTCTCGCTTGCGGATTAGGTTTATTTCTACTCGGTTTATTTTTCCTTGATTCTTCAATTTCGAAAAAATATCATTCCCACAATATTACTACTATGAT
>CBDUQW010000024.1:0-39979 GCA_965369625.1 uncultured Thermoplasmata archaeon
AGAGCCTTTTGGGCACTAGGAATAGGAGAAATCAACCGTCATTGGCCGTAATAGGATCCTCAGGTCCGCTTCCTGCGCCTCACGATGGTGTAGGCGATGAGGGTGCAGACGGCGGGGATGACGAGGTCATCGAACTCGGGGATGGGCAATGGTCCGTCGCCCAGGCCGCCGGTGCGCGTCTCTTCGTTGAGGTCCTGGATCGGTTGCGAGGAGCCAGCGTCGATGGCCCCGTCCCATCCCCTCACGATGATGACGGCCGTCCTCACGGTGCCCGAAAGGTCGGTGACGTCCAGGGAGACCTCCAGCTCGTGGACCCCGGCAGCGGCCCTCACGTCGCGGTCGAGACGCACCCAGGGTGCCTCGGTGGCGCCGGTGTACTTCCATATTCCGACCGTCCGGACCACGCCGTCCAGGCCAGCCACGTCTATGGCGTGGGTGACCCGCTGACCGTACATCGTCCGTGCGGGCTCGCTGCCCTCGACATCGAGGTAGATCAGGGCCCTGTCGTCTCCGAAGACGACGGGAGGTTCCCCTCCAGAGCCACCGCCGCCGCCATCGCCCGAGGGGCGCTGGAGGTTGCCCAGCGGCGTGGGGGTGCCCAGGAGCACCTTGCTGGTGGGGTCGACCTCGATGTAGAACAGCGTCCTGTCGCCGCCTGGTCCAGGGTCGTGGTACTGGGCGAAGCTGGTGAGGTCGATGCTGGGCCGGACCCCATCACCCAGGGGGTCCTCGTGGCGGGTCAGGTTGCCGCCGTTCTCCTCGAACTGGTAGTGCCAGTCCTCGAAGAGGCCGTCGATGGTCACGGGCAGCTCGGGGGTCTCGATGTACGAGGCACGTCCATCCACTGGGAGCACCGTTACGGGCAGGACCCCCGCCTCGACGGCGTAATGGTCCTCGACGTTCAACATCACCGCCTTGCCCGCCTGGGGAGCACCTCCGACGGTCACCACCACGAACAGGCGCTCGATGGTGCCCCTCGGGACGATGACGGGAGAGTCCTCCATGTTGAAGGAGATGCCGCCATCGTCGCCCGTGCCCCAGTTGTCGTTGGCCTGGGAGTGGTCGCCCGGATCCCAGTACCCGTTCCTGTTTACGTCCAGGTAGAGGTCGCAACGCCCCAGGTCGAGAAGGGTCGGTGCGGGGTCCATGGCGCTGACCACGGTCATGTAATCGAGGTTGGCGTCCACGTCGTAGGCGGTGACGTCGATGCGCAGCACGGCGTCCTGCTCACCCGCCTCCAGGTGCTCGCCCACTATGCCCATGGAGGTCTGGCGGAGCTCCATCGCGCCGGGCCTCTTGGAGGTGAAGGGGGTCCAGTCGCCCTCCAGCTGGTTGGTCTGGAGGTTGGTGTTGAAGCGGGCCTCGGGGTCGTCCATCCATCTGGCGGCCGTGGAGGCCTTGATCTCCATCTGGCCGCCCTTCGAGGCGGCGGAGACGGCGCCGATGGAGGTGAAGCCGTTCCAGTCCTGGGGGTCGCGGTCGCTGCGGAACTCCTTCACGGATGCCCGCTGCACGTCGTTGTTCCAGCCGGAAACCTCGATGATGTAGTCGATCCCCATCCCGTACATCTGGTAGCCTGTGGTGTCCTTGCCGTCCACGTCGAAGAATGCGATGAAGGTATCGACCCCGTTGATGGGGACGTTGCCGTCCAGTATCGTGCCGGACACCTGGACGTAGACCGCCATGTCGTCGCCGTCGGTGGTGATGGCGTAGGCGGTGATGTCCAGGTTGGAGTTGTGGTAGTCCCCTGTTCGGTCCGAGAAGTGCTTGACGCCCTTCCAGTCCTCGAACTCGCCGTCGATGACGATCTTCTGTCCCGAGGTGGGCACCATGATGACCATTGCCCCGACCAGGACCAGGATCATTATGAAGACGAGGGCCATCGCCAGGGGCTTCGCCCGGTGGCGCTTGGGGGGTATGATCATGCGGGTCGAGAGCAGCTTCTCGCTGTCGTCGTAATCGAAGATGCCGCGGCCGTTCACCAGGCCCTTTCGGGCGTTGAGGTCGGTGTCGGAGCCGCCGCGGCCGTTGATGAAGCCGGCACCGTTCACCATGCCAGCTCCGTTGGTCAGACCACGGCCGTTCACCATGCCGCGGCCGTTCACCATGCCGGACCCGTTGATCATCCCGCGGCCGTTCACCATGCCGCTACCGTTGACCATGCCGCGGCCGTTCACCATGCCGCTACCGTTGGTCAGGCCCCTGCCGTTGACCATGCCGCGGCCGTTCACCATGCCGGCTCCATTGGTCATCCCCATGCCGTTGACCATGCCGGCTCCGTTGACCATGCCTACGCCATTGGTCAGGCCCTTGCCGTTCACCATGCCACGGCCGTTCACCATGCCATCGTCGCCGGGCACCTGGAAGTCGCTGGAGAGGCCGACGGGATGGATGGGCTTTCCCTCGTCGTCCACCTCGGTGATCTCGATCTCCTGACCGCATCCGGGGCAGATGGAGTCGTCCTCGTCAAGGGTGGTCCCGCAGACCGGGCAGACCAGGTCGTCGAATAGGTCTAGGTCGCCCTCGGCATCCCCCTCCCCGAAGAGGGTGCCACACTTCGGGCACTCTTCGACGTTCACGCCGACCTCTTCCGAGCAGATGGGGCACTGCAGCCTGCTGGTGTCGAACCAGGCTCCGCATCCGGGGCATCTGTCCTCGGTCCCAGGGACCTCCGAACCACATATCGGGCACTCGTAGACCTCGGACGCCTCGTCTCCCGTATTCTCACTCAATAAGAATCCGCCCGTTTCCGATTACACGCCTGGATATATGAAGTTAAGGGTGTGATTGTCATCGGTAAAAATCTCCCTCCGCCGGCCGCCGACCTCATTCCTGGGGCCCGAGGAACGTGACGAAACGTTTTTGAGGGGACCGCCCCCTTCCTACCGCGTGTCCGTCATCATAGCTGGCGCGGGGGAGGTCGGTTACTACATTGCCAAGTCCCTCTACAGCGAGGGCTACGAGGTGGTCATCATCGAGGTGGACGAGGCCGCGGCGAACCGGGCGGAGTCCCTCGACGCCCTGGTGGTGCGGGGGAACGCCGCCGCGGCGAGCGTCCTGGAGGAGGCCGGGATCCGTGAGGCGAAGAACTTCATAGCCGTCACCCACTCCGACGAGGTCAACATGGTCGCCTGCTCCATCGCCAAGAGCTACGGGGTGCGAACCATCGCCCGCATCATGGACACCGACTACATCGACAGGCCGGTGTCCCTCAACAAGCTCAAGCTCCTGGGCATCGACGTGGCCATATGCCCCGACCTGGTGGCGGCCAACAAGATCGTCCGCATCCTCACCTCGTCGCCGGCCCTCGTGGAGAGCGACGTGTTCGCCAAGGGCAAGATCAAGGTGGTGCAGGTAAGCCCGGGGGCAGACGCCCCGGTGCTGGGACAGCCCATCCGCGACGTCTACTGGCCAAAGGGGTGCAACCTGGCCGCGATATTCCGCAAGTCGGAGGTCATCGTCCCCCAGGGCGGGGACTCCATCCAGGCCGGTGACAGGGTCTTGATCGTGGGCAACGACAGCGCCATCAAGGCCACCAAGGACCTGCTGGACATCCGGGTCAAGTGGGACACGGACACCCCCATATCCAAGGTGATGATAGCGGGCGCCACCCGTATCGGCATCAACATAGCCAAGCTGCTCGAGCGGGAGGTGGACGTGAGCCTCATCGAGCCCGATGCAGGACTGGCGGAGGAGGCTTCGGCCCAGCTCTCATCCTCCCTGGTCATCAACGGCGAGCCCACGGACAGGGAGCTGCTGCTGGACGAGGGGGTCGCGTCGGTGGACGCCTTCATCGGCGCTACCGAGGCCCAGGGCAAGAACATACTGTCCTGCTTCCTGGCAGAGAAGCTGGGCGCCCACAGCACCATCGCCCTCATAGACCAGCTGGAGCTGGTGGACCTGCTTTACGACGTGGGCATCGACCTGGCCACCTCCCCGAGGATAGCGACGGTGAACACCATCCTGCAATACGTCCACCAGAGCGAGGACCTGGTCTCCCTTGCAGTGATGCAGCAGGGAGAGGCGAGGGTGCTCGAGATGATGGTCACCTCCAAGTCCAAGATCGCGGGCAAGCCGCTGCGGAAGATAGCGATGCCCCCCAACAGCATCATCGCGGCCATAGCCCGTGACGGCGTCACCATCATCCCCCACGGGGACACCACTGTGGAGGTCGGGGACAACGCCGTGGTCTTCGCCCGGACCGAGTCCATCCCGAAGCTCAAGAAGCTGTTCTAGCGGTCCCCGGGACGATTTCGAGCCCCGGGGGCGGAAAGGGTTAAATCTTCAAGCGTACATGAGCACCTGGGATGCACATGGCCCGATGCCCTGAATGCGGAGCCGTGATGCCGTCGGATGCGCTCAGGTGCACCGAGTGCGGGACCAACCTGCCCAAGGGACCGTCCATCGAGGAGGTCCAGAGGCGCATGGAGATCCGGGGGATCTCCTTCGACGGCCGGTCAAGGGAGATGGTGGACTCCGACTCGACGGAGCTGCACATCGAGGGTGCGGCCCGTCACGTGACCCCCACCGAGCCTGCCAAGATGTCCTCCTACGAGCGTGAGCTGCGGGAGCTGGGACACCGGGTGGCCCAGTCCTCGGTGCCCCGGGACCTGGTGAAGGACCGTCACGTGGACATCCTGGATTCCGACCGCAGGCTGATGAGGGAGGCGCGCATGCGCTTCGACGAGCTGCTGGGGGCCATGGGCAACGTCGAGGACACCACCCAGCTGGGCCTGCGGCTGGGCAACTACTCCTACCTGGAGCTGTCCGCGAACCAGCGATTCATGGCCAACCTGCCCGGGGTCACCAAGGTCACGGTGGACTCGCCCTCCGAGGACCTCTTCGACGCCGTCTACTACTACGACCGGGCGCTGGAGGCCGAGGAGGAGAGCTCGGAACTGCTCAACAACAAGGGCTTCGTGCTGGCGGAGATGGGCAGGGTCAAGGAGGCCTTCGAGCTGGTGTCCCGCGCCCTCAAGCTGCGCCCCGGCTACACCGAGGCCCTCATCAACAAGGGCCGCATCCTGCAGAAGGTGGGCAAGCCCCGGTCCGCGCTGCCCTACTTCGAAAAATCGATCCAGGCCCGTCCCGATTACTCCCAGCTCTGGATGTACCTGTCACAGTCCTACCAGGACCTGGGGAGGGAATCGGACGCCCTGGCAGCCCTGGAGAAGATCCACAAGATGAAGCCCGACCACAAGGGGTCGTGGCTCGACAAGGGCATCATCCTGGACACCCTCGGTCGCTACGAGGAGGCGGAGGAGTGCTTCGACAGCGCCCTCCAGCTGGAGCCCTCGGACCCCGAGGCCTGGCTGCACAAGGGTCGCGTCCGCCTGCTGCAGGGCGACCCTGACGGTGCGATGCGCGCCTTCACCGAGGTCAACGAGATCGACCCCCGGAACTACATCGCGTGGGCGGAGCGGGCCAAGCTCCACGCCGACCGCGGGAACGTCCACGACGCCCTCCACCACCTGGACCAGGCGCTGTCGTACAACCCCGACTTCGTCGAGGCCTGGAAGCTGAAGGGCCAGCTGCTCTCCGGCATGGGCCAGCTGGAGGAGGCCAGGGTGGCCTACAAGCGGGTGCTGGAGCTGGACCAGAGGAACGCCGAGGTATGGGTCCACAAGGGCGAGATCCTGGTGGAGATGGGGGACCTGGAGGAGGCCCTGGCCGCCTACGAGAGGGCACTGGAGCTGATGCCCGACTCCACCGAGTTGCTACTGCGCCACTCGGAATTGCTCAACCGGCTGGGCCGCTACGATGACGCCATCGGCACCATGCTGCGCGCCTCGGAGATCTCCCCCGACGACGCCGAGTTCTGGCGGGAGGCTGCCGCGCTGTACCACAGGGAGGGTGCCCGGGGTCCTGCCCTCGAGGCGGTGGACCACGCCATCAAGCGGTCCGGTCACGACCCGGAGCTGTGGAACTTCAAGGGCAACCTGCTGGAGGATAGCGGTCGCTACGAGGAGGCCATGGAGTGCTACGACCACGCCCTGGGCATCGACCCCGAGCACGAGGAGGCACTGAACAACAAGGGCGTCGCGCTGTTCAACCTGGGCAAGGTCCATGCTGCCTTGGACGCCTTCGAGCGGGCGACCAAGGCGAACCCCGACAACAAGTCCACCTGGAACAACATGGCCATAGCCTACGATGACCTGGACATGCCGGACAGGGCCATCGAGTGCTACGAGCACGCGCTGCAGACCAACCCCCAGGACAAGCTGCTCTGGAACAACCTGGGCACGTTGATGTACCGGGTGGGGCGCCTCGAGGACGCCGTCCGCTGCTACAACAAGGCCCTCGAGGTAGACGCTGGCTTCGCCCAGGCCTGGAACAACCGGGGAGCGGCCTTCGACGGCATGGGTCGGGTCGACGAGGCCCTCTACTGCTACGACAAGTGCATCGGCGTCGCCCCCGACAACGCGAACGCATGGTACAACAGGGGCACCCTGCTCAAGCACATGGGTCGCGTGGCCGAGGGCGAGGAGGCCCTGGCGAAGGCCCGGGCCCTGGGCGGCGGACCGGATGACGCCTAGGCCCGCACCGTCGAAAGCCTAATGAACCGGAACGCGCCTCACCGCTGCCGGACGCAGGCGTGGTCTAGCCTGGTAGGACCTGAGCCTTCCAAGCTCATTGCCCGGGTTCGAATCCCGGCGCCTGCACCATTCCTCCCCCGTCCCATTCATTCTCCAGGGACCCCCTTCCTCTCCCCGGGTCCATGCGTCGCGTGGTGGCGTTCATCCTGGTGAGGGGCAGGGTGTTCCTGGCGGAGAGGCGGGGTGCCATCAAGGCCCTGGACCCCGGCACCCTGGCGGTCCCCGGAGGAGGGTGACCGTCAGTTCTGGTCCCACGAGATGTCCACGTCCACGCCCCTCCGCTCCAGCTCCTCGAAGAAACGGCCCGTGGGCACGACCTGCTCCTGGAGGACCACGCCCAACTCGTCGATCTCTCCCGAGGCCACCATGCAGGCGACGATGGCCGCCGGGAAGGCGGTGGTGCGCTGCATGGCCGTGAGGCCCGTCCCGGGGTCGCAATGGTCTATGATGGTGTAGGTGAGGGTCCGTTCCCTGCCCTCCACCTCGCCCTCGGCCCACACGCGGAGCAGCACCACGTCGTCACCGTCCCGGGGGAGGCGGTCCCCCAGCAGCTTCTCGGTGAGGTCCCGGGGCGTGACCTCGGTGCCGCCCACGGCCACGGGCTCCTCGTCGAAGAGTCCCAGTTGCATCATGCACCTGACCTTGTCCCTGTGGCCGGGGTACCTTATGGTCTTGTAGTCCAGCTGGTCCACCCTGCCCAGGAGGGTCTGGGGCAGCGTCGATGTGCCGCCCGAGGTGTTGAAGGCCTCCAGCGTCCCGAAGGGCTCGGGGAACTCGATCTCCTCCAGCTCGTCCAGGGGCTCCACCGTCTGGACCTTGCCCCCCCTGATGACCACCGGCCTCTCCTTGTACTCATTGACCAGTCCCGCCGGGTTGAAGAGGAGCATGTACCCAAGGGGCGGCTGGGGGTCGACGGGCAGGCCACCCACGCGCAGGTGGAGCTCTGAGACCCTGTCCATCCGTCGCAACGCATCAGCGGCCAGGACCGTGGCCAGCCCGGGTGCGAGGCCACAGTCGGGGATGATGGTCACCCCGGCCTTCCTGGCCTTCGCGTCCAGGCAGAGCTCCTTCCTCACGATGTCGTTGTTGCCCCCCAGGTCGCACATGTGGCAGCCAGCCTCGATGGCGGCCACCGCCAGGTCGTAGTTGAACCTGTACGGGACGCAGCTGATGGCCACGTCGCGATCACGCATCGCGCCGACCACGGCGTCGTGGTCGGTCACGTCCAGGCACGCGCTGGTGACCTTCGAGGACCCGAGGGCGTGCCCGACGGCGTGGGCCAGGTCCTCGTCGGAATCCACCAGGTGGACCGATCCAACGTTGTCGCATCTGGACAGATCGAAGGCGGTAGCCCTCCCCATGGCTCCAGCACCGAGCACCAGGAACCTCATCATCATCCCACCGACCGGCAGTGGACATCCAATGTCCGCGATACGATAAAAATCCATTGCGCGCCTTCGCGTCGCTGGGTGGGGAGGCCCTAGGGTCCCTTCTCGTCCTCCTCTTCCTCCTCTTCCCCCTCTTCCTGCTCTTCCTGCTCTTCCTGCTCGTCCTCCTCTTCCTCCTCTTCCCCCTCGTCCTCCGGGTCGGGCGGGTCCTCCTCGTCGATGTCGACCTCGTCCTCCTCCAGGTCCTTCAGGTCCTCTGGGTCCTCCAGGTCGCCCGGCTCGTCCTCCAGGTCGCCCATGATATCCTCCTCGGTCAGCTTGCGGAAGAGCTGGGAGTACTCGTCATCGTCCGTCGGCGCGTAGGCCTTGCCGAAGAGGTCGTCGTACGTCTTGGGCTTGCGGAGGCGGTACGCCACCGCCAGGCCGAAGGCGATGACCAGCAGCGAGGCCAGCAGGAACAGCGCGCCGGGGTTGTCCCATGGCCCCGGCGTGTACTCGCGCTCGGCACGGATGGAGACGTTCTCGTAGAGGTAGTGCCTGTTGCCGCCATCGATGGCCATCAGGCCCACCTCGTGGGTCCCCTTCTCGTCGAAGACGTGGTAGGCGTAGAGACCGGGTACCCAGGGGCCCGGCCTGCCATCGTCGGTGAAGTCCCAGTAGAACAGGTTGAGGGTGGCGTCCGGGTCGGTAGAGCAGGTGGCGTCGAACCAGAGCACCTCGTTCACGTAGGCGTCCTTCTTGTCGTAGCGTATCGCCAGGTTGGGCGGGGTGTTGACATCCGTCTCGTTGAGCACACCGAAGACCGCCATGACCGCCTCGCCTCCTGGGATCTGCCCCTCGACGGTCTGTCCCTCGCGGTCATGGTGCTGCCCCGAGGCGGGCACCCACAGGCCCCTGACGGCATCGTACCACAGGAGTGTGATGGTGTTGACGTCCACGGGGTAGTCGGTGGAGTACCTCAGGCGGAGCTGGGCCTCGGACCAGATCCCCTCCTCGATCGCCACGTCCACGGGCTGTGAGATGATGACGGTGTCCACAGGGCCGGGTCCCGGGGGCGGGGTGGCCCTCATGACCACGTATCCCACCTCGGTCCAGTTGACGGTGGTGGTGGCGCCCAGGCTTGGGTTCGAGACGAGCTCTATCTCGTAGACCTCGGGCCCGTGGTAGAGGACCGTGGCGCAGGAGTAGAACAGGTCCCTGGCGACGAAGACGAAGTCGTGGTGGCCCGGGCCCAGGGGGACCAGGGCGTGGTAGCGCTTCCCGTCCCTCACGTCACCGTCCCCCGGGTCCGACGGGGCAAGGTGGTACCCGATGAGGTTCCCGGGGAGCCCCACCTTGACCCTGATATCCTCCGGGAGGTCTCCATCGACGTCCTGGTACGTGACGCTGAAGTTGAAACCTCCCCCGATGTCGTGGGGTCCGACCCTGGGCTCCACGGTGCCCTTGGAGAGGGTGGGGGGGACGTTGATCTCCACGGTGACGTCCATCATCACATGGCCCTCGGCGCCGACCTGGTCGAACACGAAGAGGGTGACCCGGTAGCGGCCGAGGGGCAGGGTGATGCTGAACATGGCCTCGTTGCCGATGGGGTCGATGGTCCTGTTGGTCTCCCACCTGTAGACCAGCGGCCCGCCGTCGGGGTCGTACGATTCCCGACCGTCGAAGGTGATGCTCCTGCCGCTGAGGAACCGGGCGCCGTCCTCGGGCGCGCTTATGATGGCCACGGGAGGGCTGTTGAGGGCGATGATGTCGATGGTTATGAAGGTGGTGTCGTCACGGCCACCGGGATCGATGACCCGCAGGATGACCAGCACCTCGCCGGGGGTGGTGAAGGACCGCTGGACGACGGCCTTGTCCTTGCCCGAGACCGTCTCGCCCCCGAAGTCCCACTCGTAGGTCAGGTTGGTCGGGTCCTCGTCCTCGCTCTGGCTGCCGTCGAAGACCACCACCTCGCTGACCATGAAGGATGACCCGTCGTCGGGGGAGGATATCATGGCCACGGGGGGTGCGTTGTCGGCGCCGACGGGCACGACGGTGATGGCGACGGCCGTGAACGTCGCCAGTAGCACTAGGGACGCCATGAATGCGCCCTTCCATCGGCGGCCGTCCGAGGGTCCGTCCACAGTGACCGTACTAACACCCCAGGCGCGCTCTGGAGCACCCCGTTGTGCTATACCGGTGGCCTCGTTTAAACCTTGTGGTTTCGGACTGGAGGGGTTCCCAAAAGGGTTAAATCGAGACGGGGCCATGGTGCAGGGGGGAGCCCCTTGACCTATCGCGAGCTGCTGTTGGGCTATCTTCGGGAGGACCTTGGTGACGGGGACATCACCTCCGAGGCGCTCTTGGACGGCGAGATGACGGTGGCCCAGGTGATATGCAAGGAGGATTGCGTACTGGCGGGCATCCGGGAGGTCGAGTTCCTCTTTCGCCACCAGGACCTGAACGTGGACCTGCACAACAAGGATGGCGACGCCGTCACCGAGGGGAGGGTCGTGCTCACGGTGCGTGGTGACGCGGGATCCATCTTCAAGGTGGAGCGGCTGGGCCTGAACATCCTCATGCGCATGTCGGGCATAGCGACGCTGGTGGCCCATCTGACGGAGAGGGTACGCGAGGTGAACCCCGACGTGAGGATAGCCGCGACCCGGAAGACCACCCCCGGGTTCCGCGTCTTCGAGAAGCGGGCCGTCATCCTGGGCGGGGGCGATCCCCATCGCATGGCCCTGGACGACGCGGTGCTCATCAAGGACAACCACATCCAGACGGTGGGCGGGGTGACGGAGGCCCTGACCAGGGCGAAGCGGGTCTCCTTCTCGAAGAAGATCGAGATCGAGGCGCAGACCCGGGCGGAGGCGCTGGAGGCCGTGGAGGCAGGCGTCGACATCGTCATGCTGGACAACATGACCCCCGAGCTGGTCCGGGATGCGGCGGAGGTCATACGTTCCATCGACCCAGACGTGACCATCGAGGTCTCGGGGAACATCACGCCCGAGAACGCCGTGGACTACGCGCCCTACGCCGACGTGATATCCCTCGGCTGGATCACCCACTCCGTCAGGTCCATCGACTTCTCCCTCAACGTTGCGTGAGGCCGCAGGACGTCCTCGCCGTAAATCTTATCTGTCCCTCCAGCCCTTGAGCAGGTCGCGAGGGCTTCCCATGTTCCCGGGTGGAAGGGGTATGAACCCCAAGCAGATGAAGGCGATGATGAAGCGCCAGGGCATCGACATGGACACCATCGAGGGTGTGGAGGAGGTCATCGTCCGCACCCGTGACAAGGACATCGTGTTCCGGCGTCCCGAGGTCACCACAATAACCGCCCAGGGAACCGTCACGTACCAGGTCGTCGGCAAGCCCGAGGAGCGGGCCCGCACCGCCGGCGCTGGCACTGGCAAGGTGGAGGGCGAGGTGACGCCCGCTGCACCTGTCGCCTTCTACTCGGAGGAGGACGTGCAGCTGGTCGTGGGGCAGACCGGTGCGTCCGACGAGGCGGCGAGGGCCGCCCTCGACGCATGCAACGGCGAGGTCGCTGAGGCCATAATGAAGCTGATCAGCTGAGCGGCGGGTCGCCTAGAAGACATCGAAAAAGCCGTTGATGGCCGGACGGGTGACGCTCCTCTTCATCTCCTCGACCAGTGCCCGGTAGTGCTGGAGCTGCTGTCCAACTATCTCCAGCTCGGTCCGGAGGACGGTACGCTGGGACCTCGGCAGGGCCTGGAGTCGGGCCTCCAGCTCCTCCTTCCGCTTGGTCCACTCGTCGACCTCGCGGATGGTCTCCAGTATCTTACGCACGTCCATGTTCCCTTCGGCTTGAGGCACGAAGGTTGCGATGTTGCGACTCCTATTAATAGATTATGGGTTTGGTTCGCCCCTCCGTTCGGGGCGGGCCGCCCTGGGACGGGCATCGAAAGCCTTATCCCAGCACCGGCCGTACACCGGGTCGTGTCGGAGGACCTCGACCTTACGATGGAGGCCCTGGAGGAGCTCTACAGGTCCCACAGGGTGAAGGGGTGGGACCTCAAGGTCTATGACTACGCCTCGAACACCTGGAGGGACGCTGAGGAGGCATTCTCCACCCCTGGCACGTACGAGCGGGCCGTGCTCACGCGTCCCGGCACCCGGCCCGTCAGGGTCAGGGTGATGCCCCAGCATACAGGAGGCCTCCGGGTGGACCCCCGGTCGGCCGGGGAGATAGCAGTGTGGCGGGCCTTGGGGCTGGACCTCCGGAGCCGCCACCTGGCCGCCGTCAGCAAGGTGCTCGAGGGAAGACGGGACCCCGTCCCCCTCGAGGATATCTGCGGGCTGCTGGAGATGGAGGAGGGGGATGACGCGAGGGAGGCCAGGATCGCCATCATGGACCTGCTCCCGACGGGGAGCGGGTCGCCATGACGATATTGCCGGCATCCTCGGCGTCCTTCCACGAGCTGGCGATGGTCTTCAACCAGGCCTTCTCCGACTACAGCGTGGAGGTCTACTTCACCGAGGCCAGCCTGAGGGAGTACGTCAGGCGGCACGGCCTCGGCCTCGAGACATCCCTCGTGGTAGAGGCGGAGGGGCTCATGGTCGGGCTGCTCCTCTGTGGCGATGATGGGGAGACCACCTGGAACGCGGGTATGGGGGTCCACCCGGGATGGCGAGGGAGAGGATTGGGAAGTCAGCTGCTCGACACCTGGCTGGACGCCTCTCGCAAGGCGGGCCTGAAGAGGGCGCTCCTGGAGGTCATCAAGCAGAACCTGCTGGCCATCAACCTCTATCGGTCCCGCGACTTCATGGAGATCCGGGCCTACCAGGGCTTCGAGGGCCGCCCCAGCTGGCAACGGGGCCCAGCCATCCACCCGGAGATGGTGGAGCGGGTGAGGCCGGCCGACCTCCTGCCGGTCTACCGCAAGGGTCACAGCTGGCAGAAGCGACCCGAGCTGGTCCAGCGGTTGGACGCCTTCATGGCGATCAGGACCGCCCCCGGCGCCCCCGAGGGGGAGGGCTACCTCGTCCAGGAGACCGTCGCCGGAATGATGTACATCTTCGACCTCACCCCCAACGCCGCAGGCAGGGCGCTCCTGGAACACGTGGTCAGGAGGGAGCCGCCTCGGTTGCTGAGGATGGTCAACGCCATCGACCTGGTGGAGGAGGACTTCTACCGCAAGCTGGGCTTCAAGCCTTGGATCAGGAACGTGGAGATGGTGGCGCGACTATAGCCCTCGAGCGCCCCTTGCCGCCGACTCCCTGAGGGCGGCCACGTTCTCCGCCAGGCGCTGGTCGCCGAAGATGGCGGAGCCCGCCACCAGGGCGTCGGCCCCCGCCGCCGTCACCTGGTCCGCATTGCTGGGCTTGACCCCCCCGTCCACCTCGATGATTATGTCTCCGCCGTGGGCGTCGATCATCTTCCGCGCGCTGGCGATCTTCGGGAGCTGGGACTCGATGAACCCCTGCCCGCCGAAGCCCGGGTTGACGGTCATCACGAGGAGCAGGTCCATGTCGTCCAGCACGAGCTCGATGGCCGACAGCGGCGTGTGGGGATTGATGGCCACGCCCGACCTGGCGCCCAGGCCGCGGATCCGGTTGAGGGTGCTGTGCAGGTGGGGACAGACCTCGGCGTGGACCGTGATGTAGTCGGAGCCCGCCTTGACCCAGTCCTCCAGGAGGTCGTCGGGGTTCGTGACCATCAGGTGGGTGTCGAAGGTGGCGTCGGTCCGGGACCTCACCGAGCCCTGGATGACGGGGCCCAGGGTCAGGTTCGGCACGAAGTGGCCGTCCATCACGTCCACGTGTATCCAGTCGGCACCGGCGGCGACCACGTCCTCCACCTGTTGGCCAAGCCGCGAGAAGTCCGCGGACAATATCGATGCGGAGATCTTTGTCATGGGAGGGTCTCACCTCATCAGCTCGCCCCGGGCCCTCAGCTCCCTCTTGCGGGCCTCATTCCGTTCCTGGACCGAACCGCCCAGGGCAGTGGTCTGCGACTCCCTCTCGTCCATCTCGAGGGGGGCCTTCGGGTCCTCCATGGGGGGAGGCGCTCCCATCGCCAGCTCCCGGGGGGGAACGGGTGGGGAGAGCTGTGGAAGGTCCGGGGGGCCCGTCGTCTCCAGCATCTGGGGGGTCCTTTTTCCCTCCAGACGAGGCTCCGGTGCGTCACCCGAGGGTGCGAGCACGGGTCTCGGTCCCAGGCCTCGCGCGGCGGTGTCGTCGAGGAGACGGTCCAGGGCGGCCCCGTCCAGTTCCAGGGGCGTGCGGAAACCGCAGTTGGGGCACTTGGCCGGACCTTGGGGCGACTCGGCGCGGAGCTGGTCGCCACATGAGGGGCACTTGGGCAGGTCCATGGTTTCTGATTCCCTCCTTGCTAGATGAAGGTATCGCCTACGGGGCGGGGGCCGACGGGGATGACACGGGATGTTGGCAGGGTGGGAGGATGTGGTTCCCTCCCATGCCAGCTACTAGCTCGGAAAGGCTTATATAAATACCTGGGCCATCCATCTTCAGTAGAGTGGATACTGGAGAGATTTAACTTGAGATTGTCGGTCGTCACGGGGGTGGTCGTGGCTGTCATGCTATTCCTGCCCGTAATGTACTCCAGCTACTGGGTGCAGATGACCGGCGAAGATCCGGAGGTCGACCTGGTGATCAGGGAGGATACCGGGAACCACAACGCCACCATCCCTGCCGTGCTTGGCGCCTCCATCGATTGGCCCGAGAACGCCTTCGGCCTTTACAACCGGACAACGGGGCTCTTCAACCCCACACCGGTGGGGGAGCTTATCGGACTGGAGCCGAGCCACCTGAGGTTCCCGGCAGGACCCCTGAGCCAGAACTACAACTGGACCCGGGGCGTGGGTAATGTGGACGAAAGGGGCAAGAATCCGACGTACACCCCCTATGCCGAGGCGTCCACCTTCGGCACCGACGAGTTCAACAAGCTGGCGGACCACACCAGAGCCTCCCCTGTGATAGTGGTCAACCTCAAC
Source organism: uncultured Thermoplasmata archaeon (assembly GCA_965369625.1). Lineage (GTDB taxonomy): Archaea > Thermoplasmatota > DTKX01 > DTKX01. Next base: position 14,944 of record CBDUQW010000024.1, read on the forward strand.
ACCGGGACCCCGACCCAGGCCAGGGACTGGGTCTCGTACTGCAACGACCCCGCTGACAGGCGGTTGGGCAAGGAGAGGTCCGCCAACGGGTATCCATCCCCCTGGAGCATCGGCGATTGGGAGATCGGCTACGAACCCTACCTCCCCAAGTACTGGGAGGGCTACGGTTCGTCCACCGACCCGGCGGGGGTGCAATACGCTAGACAGGTGGAGGAGTACGCCGAGAGGATGAAGGCCATCGACCGGTCGATACAGATCGGTGCCTGGCTTGTCCTGGACCCCAAGGCGGAGAGGTTCTCCGCCGACGAGAACTGGAACCAGAACTTCATCGAGGAGGCACGGCTCCCGCGCAAGTACAAGTCTGAACCTTACGACGATTACTACATCTACGACTACGCCGTGGTCAGGGTCGACCTACCCAACATCGAGTCCCTATTGGCCTTCCCCGACCTGTACACCTACTCGTACGCCGAGGTGATGGGCGAGCTGTCTGAGAACCTGAGGGGGCTGAGGGGGCTGCTCAACAGGCTGGACACGAGGTCAGGGGGAGTCCCCCTGGCGATAGCCTTCTTCGAGCCCTACTATGGGTTGGAGGGCTGGAACACCCAGGTGCCCGCCAACGCTGGCTCGGCGCTGATCACCGCGGACATGGCGATGCAGGCCCTGGACATCGCCCTCCTGGGCGGGAAGCAGTACCTCAAGTACGCCTGCTTCGGTCAGCTCAACACGCCCAAGTATTCCGCCCTGATGATCAATCCCGACTTCGAGGGCTCGTACCAGGACACCTGGCAGAGGTCCCCTAGCTACTACGCGTTCCAGATGTGCACCGAGATCCAGCATGGCCGACCGTTGCGGATCTCGGACCTCCATCCCGTCACCTTCGATGTGACCGCCGAGGACGCGTTGACGGGTTACAAGAACGTGCCCCTGGTGAGCGTCATCGGTAGCTACGACCCCGACACCAGGACGATCAAGCTCTTGCTGATCAACCGGGACCTGGACCGATCGGTCCAGTGCCACCTCAACGTCAACATCTCCGGCCTCTCCGGACAGATGTTGCTCCTGAAGCGCGTCATAGAGTTCGAGAGCATCCTCGACACGAACCTGGGGAGCGTGCAGGTCACAGCGCCGCTGCCGACCACATCGAGGGCGAAGACCTTCACACCTCCTGCCGTCACGGTGGAATTGCCCCGGGCGGGCGTCGTCCTCGTGACCATCGAACCCAAGGAGGTGAGCTGACGGTCCTCAATGCTGAGGAGAAACGCTCGCTGCTCATCGCCAGGGTGGGCCTCCTGGGGGGCTTCGGTCTGCTGCTGGTGTTCAACGTGCTGCTGATATTGTACACGGTGCTGCTGATATTCTCCCGCGGCGACCCCCAGCCGCACGAGGGCATCTTCTATCCCCTCCAGACCATGGTGCTGACCCTCGACCTCGCGGCAGCGGGCCTGCTGGCCATCGGCTTTTGGACCTTCGGTACCCATCACGACACGATACGGAACCAGGCCCAGAACATGGCCATCGGGTTCGCGGTGTGGACGGTGATCACCCTGTCTTGGAGATTGCCCCTCCTGTGGACGCCCACCACGGAGATCAACCCGGTGAGCAGGCGCTTCCTGGAGGGCGAGTTCGGCATGTTCATGCCCCACTTCGAGTTCCTGAGGGTCAACTACATGGGCTTCCTGATCTCGGGTGTCCTGATGTTCATCCTGATGCTGTTCATGGTCAGGCTGATACGGAACTACAGGGTTTACGAGAACTTCCAGAACGTGAACCTCAACCTGTTCCAGATCTACGGGCTGATGTACATGGTCGGAACGGTCCTCATGGGCCTGGGATGGCTGGCCTTCAGCCCTGGCATGACCGGCACCACCTTGGGTGACCTGTTCCTGGTCATCTACGTCTTCGCATGGTTGACCATGTTCCTGGTCCTGCCCATCCTCGGCCTCTGGGTGTTCTTCCCTGCCTTCACCATCCACAGGTCGGCGGTGGAGACCCTCAGGTTCATCCTCCGGAGGAAGTCCGAGAGGGAGAGGGTGACCGAGCGCATGGAGGGCGAGGCTACCGGTGGTTGAACTGGTGCTCGGTCTCCGTCCTTAGGGGACGGGGTCTGGGGGTGAGGTCTCCTTCTCGTGACCCTGCTGCCTAGGCGCCGGCGACACCGCGCATGATTATCCAGGCCGTCAGCACCATGATGAAGCTGTGGCGCAGACCGGTGGCTATCTTGCCGTTCATGATGACGCCCGCCAATATCCCGTCGCCCACGGCGTGGACCAGGGCGGCGTAGAAGTAGAGGGCCTTGATCTGGGGGATCAATTCCGCGGAGAGGGTCACCGTGGTGGGCGCGTTGGACAGGTCCACGTCGGAAAGGCCCGTCTCCGCCGTCACCTCCTCCATCCTGGGCAGGAAGGTCTTGTTCAGGATGAGGACCGTCACCAGGAACACGAAGAAGGCGATGTAGATGACCATCACGTAGGTCGACATGGTGGTCTGCCGCTCCTGCATCAGGTTATGGGTTTCCTTGGTGTCCACCGACGTCATGGTCAGCACGTCGGCGATGTTACCGCCCGCGGCGGCCGCCTTGATGATCAGACCGGTGACGCGATGGACGAGGGGGGTGTCCACCCGCTTGGCGAAGAGGACCAGGGCCTCGGTGGCGCTGACGCCCCAGGATATCTGGGATGCCATGCGCCGGATCTCGGGGGTCATGCGGCCGTACTCGCCAGTGGAGGCTGCGATGATGGATTTGGACAGGGTCATGCCGAACCTGCCCGCCTCCGCCACGTCACGCAGGAAGTCGGGAAGACGCAGCTCGATGTCGGTGATGCGCTTCTGCTCCGCGCCGATGATCATGCCCGGGGGGCCCACGGCGATGAGGATCGCGACCACCACGAAATCGATGCCCTTCAGGGGGCCCATGGATATGACTTCCGCGTAGAGGAGCAGGGCGATGACGGTGCAGAGGGCGACGCCCAGGCCCACCAGGATGTAGACCAGGCTCTTGACGTTGACGGTGCCCTCGCGCATCTGGTCCTGGAACTCCTTCACCAGGTCCATGGTGTCGTCGTCGACCTCGGGGAGCTTCTTGACGGGCGCCATGCCCGTCCCGGGGATCTCCACAGGGGGGGTCTCGACCGCCACGGTCACACCTCCTCCGTCATGCCCTTGATGAGCACGATGAACGCGATCTGGCTCATGGGGATCATCCCGAAGACGATGGCGTACAGGAACATGATGTAGTCCGTGCCGCCCGATCCCATGGTCGCCATCAGCGATATCATGACGATGAGGAACAGGGGAGCCGCTACCACTACGGTCACGAAGGACTCCGCGAGCACACCGAGGGTCTCGAGGAGCTGCTTCTCCTCGAGGCGGCGATCCGTCATGAACTGGTCCGCCTTCATCACGAAGAAGGGCTTCATCTTGCCTCCCGATCGGGCGGTGGTCACCACGCCCTGCAGGAAGTCCTGGAACTTCTCCGAGGGGGTCCTCGCCGCCGCGTCGGACAACGCGGTGAGCACGTCCACGCCCATCAGGTCGATGTCACGGGTGATCCACTGGGCCTCCTTCTGGATCTCGCCGTAGATGGGCTGGCGTGCGAGTTCCTTGAAGATGACATCGACGTTGACGTCCGCCGAGGCCATGGCCGCGATGAAGCTCATGGCGTACGAGATGCGCCTGTCGATGTTGGCCCTCCGGGCGTTGGCCCTCATGCCCGGTGCCAGGTAGGTGTACGCGTAGGCTCCTATGGGCAGGAGCATGAGCAGGGCCGTCATGCCCACCCATACGGTCGTGGTCAGGTCCAGCACGGCGACGATGATACCCATGACGACGGAGAGGACGATCCACAGCACGGCCGCCACCAGGGTGTTCATCCAGATGACGGCTGTGTAGTCCTCGTACCGGATGCCCATCTGGGCCTTGATGAGCTTCTCCTCCAGGGTGGGGTTGTACTTGGCGAACTTCTCGACGAAGTCCCCCATGAGGTTGCGGCAGAGCTTCTGCCACTTGGTCAGCTTCTCGGGGGCGGGGAAGGCACCCTTGGGGAGCTTGATGACGTGCGGGATCTCCGAGAGGTCCTTCTCCTCATCGTCCTCAGCCTTCTTCACCGTGGTGTAGTCACTAAGGGACGTCTCGAAGCGCTTGAATATGTTGTTGACCCGAGGAGGCATCGATTCCCACCTAACCGTACAGGTCCTGGCGCACGCGGTCGATGGTGGTGTCCGGGTCCTTGTAGTAACCCGACACTATCTTCGCCACGTCCAGGTAGTTTCGGACGTTCGTCTTGCGCATCCACTCGATGATGTCGCACCGGCGCTTGAACTCCTCCTTCATCTGCTCGGAGGTCATGGACTGGTTGTTCATGATCTTCTCGAACATGAAGGAGTGTCCGTTGTAGATGAACACGTCGTCGGCAGACGACCAGTTGTAGACGGAGTTGGTGATGAGCTCGTTGGTCTCGGGCTCTATGCCCACGATCTCGACGATGCTCTTGACGCGACGGGCCATGCCCTTGCCGACGCGGACCTGTCCCTGCAGCAGCACGATGTTGAGGCTGGAGAGCAGGATACGGGGCAGCGAGATGGGCGGGTTCTCCAACCTGTGCACCATCGACTTGACGGAGTCGGCGTGCATGGTGGAGTACACGGTGTGACCAGTGGCCATGGCCTGGAAGAGGGTCTGCGCCTCCGCACCACGGACCTCACCGACCATCAGGTACTGGGGACGCTGACGCAGTGCGGCCTTCAGCAGCTCGAACATGTCGATCTCACCGGCGGCCTTGCCGTCGGCGCCCCTTGCACCGAAGCCGCCACGGGTCAGGGATGCGATCCAGTTCTCGTGGGGCAGGTTGATCTCACGGGTGTCCTCGATGGTGATGATCTTGTGCTGGGACGGGATGAACAGCAGCAGCGCGTTCATCGTCGTGGTCTTTCCTGACGCAGTGCCGCCGCAGACGAGTATGGACTCGCCGTGCTCGATGGCCAACCAGAGGTAGGCGACCATCTCCACCGACATCGTCTTGAACCGGATGATGTCGGGGGGCGTGAAGGGGTTGTCCCTGAACCGCCGGACGGTGAAGGACGATCCACGGGTGGTGACCTCGCGGGCCAGGGTGGCCTGCAGACGGGAGCCGTCGGGGATGGTGGCGTCGAGGAGCGGGTCGGCCACCGATATGCTCTTGCCGCAACGCTGGGCCAGGCCGATGACGAAACTGTCCAGTTCGTGGTCGTTCTTGAATATCACGTTGGTCCTCACGGAGTGGTACTTCCGGTGATAGATGTAGAGGGGGATGGCCGGGCCGTCGCAGGAGATATCCTCTATCTGCGGATCGATCATGAGGACGTTGATGACGGCGTATCCGATGAAGTCGCGGATGATGTAGTATATGATCCGGTCCTTCGAGACGTCCTCCAAGCGGATGTTCCGGGAGATCAGGAGGGCGTCCACCGACTTCCGGAGGTACTCCTCCTTGTCCTTGGTGGTGGCGTCCTCGAGGGTGTACTCCAGGGTCTTGAGGAGGGTGTCCTTGAGGAACTCCAGGAGCTTCTCCTCCTCCTCGGTCAACTGGGGCTCGATCACCTCGTAGAGGTACTCGTGGCTCTCCTTGTTGTACCGGACGCGGACGAAGGAGTAGGGCTCCATGATGGGCTGGATCTCGATCTCCTCCCAGTTATCCTCCGTGATCCTTGGGATGACGGTGGGGACCCGCTTCTCCTGGTACTTGCTCTCCATCTCCTCGGCCGACATCGCCTTGGGGAGCATGATGCGACGTGGCTTCTTCTGCCACTTGTACAGCTGGGTGATGAAATCGTTGCGGAGGTTCTCCACGGCCTTCCAGACATCGAACCGGAACCCGGCCTCCTTGGCCTCCTTCTCGTGGTACTCGACGTTCTTGGCCTCCGTCTCGGCCTTCCTGCGGATGTCCTCCGCGACCTGGTCGACCTCGGGCGTCTCCTCTTCGAGGCCCGTTGCTCCCCCATCAAGGGTGGTTGGATCTGCCATATTATCCGCTCCTTTTCATTTCGATCATTGTCAGTTGAGGTCCAGACTGGCCCCGAGTATCACGTAGTCCGCCGTGAGGCGCACCACATTACGGAACTCGACCGATACCTCCCCGGCGGTCTCGTTCACGCTGATGTCGTAATCACCGCTACCCACCCCGTTCTTGGGGATGACGCGGCTGTAGTAATCGTACCAGGCCTTGTAGGCCGGCGAAGTGATCTCGATGGTGATGGTCTCCTTCGAGGGCCAGGTGCTCACCGTGGTGATCTTCTCGTTCACCAGGCGACACTGGATGCCCACCGTCCCGGTGCTCGTGTAGGAGTTGCCATCGCTATAGATGGATATCAGGGAGAGGGACAACTCCAGCTCTCCGCTGACGTTCTGGAGTATGAAGCTGGGACCGATGTTCACGACGTACCCCTGCTCCTGGTTGACGATGATCGAGCCACACTCGTAGTACATCTTCATGTCCACGAACTCGGTGTTGTGGCTCTCGTAGACTATCGACCCGTAGGCCACCCGCTCGTAGGTCCCAGTGGAGTTGGTCACCCTGAAGGTGTTGAACGAGTGGCTGGAGCTGGAGAGGAGCGAAATGGTCCCGGTTGCCTCGCCCGAGAACAGGGGTACACCGGACGATCCGAGGGTTATGGGAGATGATACCAAGGCGTGGGTGTTGCCGCTGAGGGTGAGGCTGTCGATGAGCGCCTTGAGGTTGGACATCTGGGACTCGACGGTCCGCATGTGCTCCGCCTCCTTGCCCTCGGTCCATTCGGGTGCCCAGGAGGTGGTGACCATCATGATCATGGCAAGCACCACTAGGACGGCGAGCATAGTGCCGATGGCAGAGGCTACGGCTTCTTCTCCCCTCCTCAATGATATCCTTCTCATGTCAAACCGTGCTCCAATGCCTACTGGCTCTATTTAAAACCTAGTTCCTCGTTCTCACCCCAGATACGGCAGCCAGGGTCCCCCGCAAGGGCCCTTTTCTTATCGTTACCGCGACCACCGTCAGCACGAGGAGGGCTATCAGGGCAGATGGGCCCGGGGTACCGTCCTCGCCGTCGGAGGCCTTCTCCACGGTGATGATGATCGAGTCCGTCGCGGTGGCGCCCCTGTCGTCGGTGACCTGGAGCCAAAGGGTGTGCAGACCGGGCTCGTCGAAGGTGTGGGTCAGCTTGCCGTCGGTGTCGCTGTAGGTGTCATATGACCTGTCACCATCCAGGTCCCACTCCCATGACACGATGCTGCCATCGGGGTCCGAGCCCTCACCCGTCAAGGGGACCTCGTCCCCGACCGTCACCTCGCGGTCCGTGCCAGCGTTGGCCGAGGGTTCCTCGTTCGGGGGTTCCGGCTCGCTCACGGCGATGGTAACGGTGGTCGTGCTCGAGGCCTCGTCGTCGGAGACCCTGAGGGTAACCAGATAGCTGCCGGCCACGTCCCAACTGCTCTTGACAACGTCGCCCCTGACCCAGTCATCCACTCCGTTGGAGTCGTCGAAGTCCCACTCGAACCTGAGGTCGTCATCGTCACCGTCGGGGTCGGTGGACGCCCTCCCGTCCAGCTGGAGGTCCTCGCCCGCCTCGACCTCGTAGGTGGACACGGAGATGGAGGCCAAGGGAGGCAGGTTGACGGGCTGCTCGATGATGGTCACGGTGAACGGGTCGATGTCCACCTTCTCGCCGTCGGAGACGAGCAGAGAGGCCCCGTACTGCCCGGTGTAGAGGTACGTGTGGTTGGTGAACCTGCCGGACCCCTCTCCCCCGTCACCGAAGACCCAGCTGTAGGTGAGGGGGTCTCCGTCGGGGTCCTCCGAGTACCGGGCCTGGAACAGGACGGGCTCGTTGATGTGGCCGGTGCGGTCGTTGCCGCCATCGGCGTGGGGCGGTCGATTCTCCGGGTTGGGGACCACCACGACGGCCACGGTGGCCGTGTTGTTGACCTCGTCCTCCTCCTTCACCAGGTTGGACGGGTCCAGGACCACGCGGAGGGTGTGGTTCCCCAATGTGTCGAAGCGCACCTTGAGGTTGATGGTCACGTTCTCGCGGCGGTAGATGTCGTGGAAGACCTTCATGAAACCGGCGATTATCGTCTCATCGTCGCGGTACCCGTAGACCTCCAGCTCTCCCGACTCGCGGGGTAGGTAGGCCTCGCTACCATCGTTCCTTATGGTCACGTTGAAGAAGGAGTGCTCACCCTGGAAGACCTCGGTGAGGTTGCTTATCTCGTCGATGACCAGGTCCGGGAGGTCCTCGACCCCCTCGCCGGCCACATCGATGCACGCTCCTCCCATGATCACCAGGACTGAGAGCACCGTCATCAGTGCGACCATCACCCCGGCTGTCTTGAGGGCTAGACTGGGCCCCCCATGCGTTTGCCCCATCCCATCCATTGAATCACCTAGTAGAATGTCCAAGACTCGGTGTACTTGGTCCCTCCTCTTATCTCCACGTACTTGCCCCCGTCGGTGACGGAGTCATCCCAGAAGTGCCACTCGAAGTAGATGTTGTTATCGTTCCACTTGTTGCCCATGCCCCACTGCTTGTGGATGACCTGGTCGTTGAACTCGATGCGGAAGCTCATGTCGGTGGTCGACAGGGTTATCGGCTCTTCGAAGTAGAGCAGCAGGCCGTTGCCGTCATGGGCCACGCCCGTCGCCTGGAACACCAGCTCTCCGTCGATGTAGATCTTGTCCACCCACTGGGGCTTGTCGGGGTCGTCCCACGACACGGTGATACCGTAGAGGATGACCTCGACGGTGGCATCCGTGGAGCCGATGTTCATGCCGAAGAGGGCATCCCAGAACGTGTCCACGAGGACCGGGTCGCCAGCCTTGTACTCGAAGTAGCTGGCCATGACCTTCACGGTGGTCGAGAGCGATATGATGAACAGGTTGTCCACGCTGTCCAGGACGGAGGAGAGGGTGATGTCGGTCCGGTCGATGTCGATGCCGATGACCTGTCCTGGCGAGGTGTCCCCGGCGATCTTGAGGACCACGTACATCTGCCTCGAGGCAGCGGCCGTGATGGTGTAGTTCAGGGACGGGAAGGTGATGGTGGCTGCCGGGGTGGCGTAACCCATGATGTTGTCGTCCTCGTCGACGAGCCAGCAATCTGTGAGGTTGGCCCAGCCCGTGACGTCCATGCGAAGGGACATCACCGTCAAGGACCCCTCGAACCTCTTGGCCCCGTTCTTGTTGTAGGCCGTAAGGTCCAGCATGTAGACCAGGTACGAATCGCGGAAGGCCGCCGTGGGTCCGTACCCGGTCCCCTCCAGCTCGTTCTGTTCGGAGATGATGGTGGCAAGCTCGCTGTCGTAGGGGAAGGCAGGATTGATTATATGCCCTGGCGCCGCCACCTGCACATCGGTGCTCACCTTGATGGAGGAACCGATGGTCCGGGTGCTCACGGCGATGTCCGACATGTCGTAGACTATCAGGTACCGGGTGCTCTGGTCCTCGAATATGATCCACCTCTCGGGGGATTCCCAGATACCAGCGGTGAACTTACCTTCGCTCGAGAGGGTGTCGGCGACATCCAACCTGCCGTTCATGTTGACATCATGGTAGAGGGCGACCCGGGTGACGTCGCTGTCCTGGGCAGATCCGGTCAGGGTGACGTTGATGCCCTTGATGTAGACGTTCCCACCGGTGGCGGCGAAGTGCAACCTGTCGATGACGTTGTTCCTGGTGCCGGCATCGATCGTCGAGGGGGTCACGTAACCCATATCGGTGATGGTCAGGTCTCCGTCCGCGGGCTCCACGAGACCCCTCGTCGCCTCGTTGTTGGTGTAGGTGTCCTCCAATATGGGGTCGGAACCGATGCCACCCTTGATGGGCGTGATGATCGATACGGACACCTTGATGCTGGCATTCTCCAGCGTGGACTGGTCGTAGCCCGTCCTCGTCGTGTTCCAAGGCAGTATGGTGGCGACGTAGTTGTTCAACGGGTCTCCCGCGTCGATCATCCCGTTACCGTTCGGGTCTTGGAAGTTGGCGTCCGACGTCAGGTCCCAGTAGTCAAGGGCAACCCCGCTCGAGATCGCCCAGACCTCTATCTTCGCGTTGGTGACGTGTACCTCGCCATAGTTCCAGACCTGGACGTATATCATCAAGGTCTCGCCGAAGGTTATGGTCCTGTTCACCTCGGTGCTGGTGTCGTCCTCGTGGAAGATGACGATGTCGTTCTTGAGCAGGCCGATGTCCGAGGGACGGTGTATCCTGATCTGTGTCCCGACCTGGAAGGCGGTGTCGTAGGTCGTCCATATCCGCTTGTACTTGATGTGCTGGATCTTTGTCTCCAGCGTGACCTCGATGGGATACCAGTTGGTGGCGCTGAAGAAGGTGCCGCCGCCGATGGTCTCGTTGAGGTCGACGTGCATCCTGTAGAGGTGGCCGCCCAGACCCGTTCCGGCGTAGGTGATCTCGTACGCGGGGATCTCGGCGTACAGGATGTTGTCCCCGTACACCTCCTTGATGGTGACGATGGCCCTGTAGACCGTGCAGATGTAGTGCACCGGGGGAGAGCCCGTCCACTTCTCCCACTCCAGGTTGTCCTCGGTGACCACCTGGATGAACAGGTGCTCGTTGTGCTCGAAGTCGACGGTCTCGGCGGTCCACTTGCCCGTCGTGTTGTACGTCATGAAGGCACCCACGTCGGGGTCTGAGCCGTCCTCGTACTTGATCATGATGAACAGCTGGTTGATGTAGATGACGTTGTTGTCATGGTAGGACGCCTTGATGAGCAGGGCGTAGTACCCGGGCTCGATGGGGCTACCGTACGTGCCGTCGCAGGCCAGGTCTATGGAGGCGTCGTAGATGTAGTAGGGGTTGCTGCCTCCCTGGGGTATCGAGAGGTTGGGCACGAAGCGGTTCTTGAAGAGGTACACGTTGCTGGCGTCCGACTTGGTCAGGCGGACCTCGGAATCGTCCATCCTCGGGATGATGGCCGACCACAGCTGGATGCGTAGGAGGTCGTCGTGCACGAACACGGTGGTCGAGGTCCAGTTCCTGTCCATCACGTCGAAGGCCGTCTCGCCTCTGGGGTTGCCGGGCTGGCTGTACGAGCCGACCCTGAACAATATCTCTGCGTACCCACGAAGGCCGGTGTTGTCCTCGATGGACACATTTACATGATAGAGGGACCCGTGCAGGAATCCCCCGAAGGGCTTGAAGGTGACCGCCATGTCCGTCGCCATCTTGGAGGAGGTGTCCAACGGGACGCCGTCCTCCCAGACGTTGAGGATGAGGGTGTCCTTGTCGATGCCGTCCTCGTCGATGTAGGTGGCCGCGATGTGCTTGATCCTGCCCGCGGCGATCTCTCCAGAGGTGGGGCTGATGATGAACACGAGGGGAGGGGTGTTGTCCTCGCTGTCGCTCTTCACTGTGCAGGTCGCGTAGTTGGTGTCAGAGAAACCCTTGCTGTCCGTGGCCGTCACCAGGATGGCCTTCTTCCCGGGCGAAGCGCCTGGGGGAACGTTGATCGTGGCCGACCTGTAGGTGTCGAAGCCCTTGTACTCGAGGACCACGGTCCCCAGGCCGGGCCAGATGGGGGTGAGGTCGGCGGTCACGCCGGTGACGGGGAGATCGTTGTTGTAGTCGACGGCGATGGCCTGGAGGTAGAAACTGTCACCGCTGTCGGTCACCAGCTCGTCATCGGGCAGCACGATGGGCACGCCAAGGATGGGAGGTGCGTCGGCGCCCGTGCCCTGTCCCCGCTGTAGCTGGGTGATAAGGAGGACGGATTCGCCCGCTATGTCGATCACCCGGAGGTCCACCTGTGCGTCCACGGGGACGGGGGTGAACACCATGCTCCAGGTGCCTCCGACGGTCCACTCGTCCTCTCCACCGGATCCGTTTTGGTATGTATAAGGGCCCAGCAGGTCGGAGTACGAGGCGTTCTGGACCGATATGATGATCGCGACATGGTTGCCCACAAGGGGCTCTCCGCCGCGATGGATGATGGTCACGTTGGCGTTGTCCGAGTCTATCCGGTCCATCGTCGGAAAGAGGTTGACGTGGGTCTCGTTATCCGGGCTGTCGAAACCGTACACCCACAGCAGGATTATGCTGAAGAAGGCCACGGTCATGACCAGGAGGAAGAGCGTCCCGACGACCTCGGAGACACCGCCATCACGGGCCCGAGACGGCCCGAACGGTTTGAACTTCATGGATTCTGCACCTCCAGAATATTCTCTCTCGCCGAAACCAGGCTCGATTCAATATATATGGGTACGGCCGTCAATATCAGGGCTGATAACCAAAAAGCCCGAATCAACGGTTCTTTATGTGCAGGTGAAGATGTGCTGGCACCCCCTATATGGGTTTATGGGAAATGATATGGTTTTGTGATAATCACGGCATGATAGCATCCTTTATCTACCCCCTTGGTACATCCCCCGGCCGTGCACCCCGTCGATGATATCAGAGGGTCGATCTCGAAGAGGCTAGAGGGACGCACCGTGGTCCTGGGCGTGACGGGCTCGATCGCGGCCGTGGACTGCGTGCACCTGGCCCGGGAACTGGCACGACACGGGGCCAGGGTCGTTGGCGTGATGACGGGGTCGGCCACCCGCATCCTCCATCCCGACGCCATGTGGTTCGCCACGGGCGAGCCGCCCGTCACTTGCCTGACCGGCGACGTGGAGCACGTCAGGTGGATGGGAGAGCGTGAGGACCGGGCCGACCTGCTCCTGGTGGCCCCTGCCACGGCCAACACCATCGGAAAGATGGCCAACGCCATCGACGACACCCCCGTCACCACCTTCGCCACCACCGCCCTGGGGACCGGTGTGCCCGTCCTGGTCGCCCCCGCGATGCACGGTTCGATGTGGCGTCACGAGGGGGTGCTCAGGAACATCGAGCGGCTCAAGGGGATGGGCGTGGACATCGTCCATCCCCGCGAGGAGGAGAAGAAGGCCAAGATGGCCGACGCCGAGACCATAGTGGCCCACTGCGCCCGGGCCCTCGCGAACCCCGGCCCCCTCACCGACAGGAAGGTCCTGGTGGTGGCGGGTTCCACGGAGGAGCCCATCGACCGGGTCCGACTCATCTCCAACAGATCCACCGGCGGCCTCGGGAGGGCGCTGGCGGAGGAGGCCTTCGCCCGGGGTGCCGAGGTCACGGTGCTGCTGGGTCGCCACGAGGTGCCACCGCCTCCGTACGTGGAGGTGCGTAAATTCACCACCGTCGACACCCTCATGAGGGCCACAGGGGAGATACCCCGGGACACCGCGGTGATACTGGCCGTGGCCGCGGTCTCGGACTACAGGCCCAAGGCCCCCATCAGGGGCAAGGTCTCCTCGGGGATGGCCAAGATGGACCTCTCCCTCGAGGCGGCCCCCAAGGTGCTCCCCCTGCTCCGGTCCGCGGCACCGGACGCCACCCTGGTGTCCTTCAAGCTGGAGGTGGGCCTCTCCGACGAACAGCTGGCGGAGGTCGCCCGTGCCCGGTTGGGCAGGGGCATCGAGGACATGGTGGTAGCCAACGACCTGGAGCGTGTCTCCGCCGACCACCACCCCGCCATCATCATCGGCCCCGACCGCGAGCCCACGGTCTACGACGGCGCCAAGGAGGACCTGGCCGCCGCGATCTTCGACGCCGTGGAGGCCGCCAGGGGATGACCTCCAAGGCCTTCTGCCCTGGACACATCACCGCCCTTTTCTATGCCCCCGAGCCTGGACCCACGCCCTCGACCACGGGCAGCCGGGGGGCCGGGGCCTGCATCGGACTGGGAGCCCATGCGACGGTCCGCGTGGAGGTCGCGAAGGCCACGGCCATCGTCCCCGTGGGGGACACCCGCCTCTCGCCCGTGGTCGCCATGGCATTGGGGCAGTACCTCCAGGACGCCCCAGAGCCCGTCATCGCACACCTGGACCTGGAACTCCAGCTCCCCGTCGGGTTCGGTTTCGGGATGAGCGGTGCCATGACCTTCGCCTCCCTCATGGCCCTGGATGGCGAGCTGGGCCTTGCGGGGGGTGACATCGACCCGCTGCTCCGCCTGGCTCACACCGCGGAGGTCGCCTTCATCACCGGTCTGGGGGATGTGGTGGCCCAGGCCAGGGGAGGGATCGACGTGCGGGTCCGTCAGGGCCTGCCACCGGAGGGGGAGGTGCTGGTCCGTCACCTGGAGGCTCCCCTGCTCGTGGCCTGGAACGGCACGCCCCTGCACACGAGCACCGTCCTCTCCGACCCCGATGCCCGCAAGCGCCTGGAGAAGGCGTGCAAGCCTCGCCTCGATGCACGGGAGGGCGGGGTGGACCTGGAGTGGCTGCTGGAGGCCGGATGGGCCTTCGCCCGGGAGGCAGGGCTGGTCAGCGTCCCCGTGGAACGCATGGTCGGCATCTGCACCGGGCACGGGAGGGCAAGCCAGGTCATGCTGGGCAACTCGGTATTCGCCGTGGGTGCCATGGAGCCCATGTCGGAGGCACTGGAGGATGAGGGGTTCAGCTCCATGGTGACATCCATCGACAACTCTGGGGTCCGGCTCTCCGACTAGTCGCGACGGAAGGCTCGACGACCCCCGTAGAACCCGACAACGTAGATGGCACCAGCCGCCATCAGGCTCAGCAGCATCACCGCCTCCAGCGAGAGGCCGTCCTCCTCTCCGCTCTCGATGACGATGGTGGCTGTGAACTGGGCCGCGGGCCTGTCCTCGCCCTCGAGCCAAAGGCCCATGGTGACCTCGTACCTCCCCTCCTCCCTGTAGGCATGCAGGACCTGGAGACCTTGCCCGTTGCTGCCGTCGCCGAAGGACCAGATGACGATCCACGAGGTGAGGTTGTCACCCTCCACCTCGAACTCGATGAGCTGGTCCACCATCCCCGAGTCCCGCAGGTGCATGGTGATGTTGGGGACCTTGGGTGGCTCGGGGACCACGGCGTTGCGTATCTCCACGAGGAGGCTCTCGACCTTGTACACACCGTCCTCTGCGGTGGCCCTCACCACGATGCTGTGCACCCCGTCCTCTATGAGGGAGGTGTCCAGGGACAGGGACCAGATCTCGGTGCCCACGGTGGGACGCCAGCCCTCACCGTCGAGGGAGACCTCGACCGACGCGATGTCGCCCAGCTCGTAGTGGGCCGTGCCGGTTATCTGGACCTCCCCCATCAGCAGCGAGCCGGACCTCGGGGTCAGCACCTCCAGGTGGAGTCGCTGCTCCGGAGGTATGGGCTTGACGATGGTCACCGTTACCTGATCGGTCGAGCTGTGGTCCTGTCCGTCGTCGACGTGCAGGGTGACCACGTGGGTCCCCAGGGGTAGCTTCGCCCGGAAAACGCTCTCGGTGCCCAGCAGACCGGTGGCGTTCGAGGACCATGAGAAGGTCAGCGGGTCCCCCTCCGGGTCCGAGGAGGAGGTGCCGTCGAAGGTTATCTCGGTGCCCTCCTCCACCTCCAGCCCGTCCTGGGGAGATGTTATCACCGCGTTCGGTGCCCTGTTCTGGGTGGGTATCCTGGGTGCGTACCGGAAGAGGGTGCTCGTCTCCCCCACCACCAGGGCCTCGTCGCCCACGGGGTTCCACATCACGTCGAGGAGGTACTTGTTCACGTCCACCATCTGCTTCGTGAACACGCCCATCCTCCACAGCCAGGCGACGCCCTCCTCGCCCACCAGCAGGGCTATGTCATCGGTGGGGTGCCAAGAGATGCCGGAGACGTCCTCGGTCCGGGGGGTGTAGGGGCGCATCCTGGCGGTCTCTCCCGTGGTGGTGTTGACCTCCACCACGAGGCCGCCCTCGCCCGCTGCCCAGGCGTCATCGGTGCCCGGTCGCCAGGAAACCGTGTTGAGGGATTGGGTGCTGGTGAAGGAGACCGGCTCCAGGGTATCCTCCACGGCGTCGAACCAGCTTATCGTGCCCGCACCGCCGACGATGATGGCGCCAGAGCCGTCGGGGGCCCAGACGATGTCTTGGAGCAGGACGTCCCCCACGGAACCGATCTCCACCAGCTCGCCGTCGATGAACTCGAAGAGGGACCCAAGGGCACTTATCGCCAGGAGCCGCCCTGTCGACGACGCCGCCACGCCCTGCAGGATGTCGCCCTCGATGCTCGCCCGGAGGATGGTCGTGTCGTCCACCAGCTCCCAGAGGTCGCCCATTACGTTGGAGCCGTCCAGCCTTCCGCTGGAGATGAACACCCTTCCATCGGCGGTGTGGGTGACGCCCTCGAGGATCTGGGAGGCGGTGGACCAGTTTCCGCTCTCGATGGAGCGGGCCAGTCCCGTCTCCGTCTCGTACTCGAGGACCAGTTGCACCCCGCCGATGATGATGGCACCGGAGCCGTCGGCCGTCCAGGACACTCCCTTGAGGTCGAGGCGCGTGGGGGTCGAGGGGACGATCTCGAAACGGTACTCGGTGACGGCGCTGGCCGGCTGGGAGGCCAGGGGGAGCGCCAGGGCTAGCAACAAGACGAGGGTGATGGCCTGGAGCTTTGCAGACCGCCTCTTGTTCCTTCTTGGTAACGACGTCAAGGCCCGACCCCATTGAAGGAGGGAGAGATAAGCTTGACCTTACCACCACATGCGCGAGTATATAATATATAGCGTTATGGGTTGGTTCACCGGGGTACAACCGTTCTGGGCCTGCTGGCACAAACAATTTAACGGGTGGAGGGGCAATATCCTCCCGGGAGTGCCCTCATGACCTCCAAGTCCTCCAGGCCGCGTTTGGAACATCTGCCAGTCATCCTTCTGTCATCGGCCATATCGGTCCTCGTCCTCGCGTTGTTGGCGGCGGGGACGCTGGCGGTGGACCCGCCCGCGTCCGGGGACTGGGTGGTCGACGACAACACCATGCTCTCCGACATGGACATCACGGTCTCAGGGAACGTGACCGTCGTCTCGGGCGGGGTCCTCGACCTCAAGAACTCCACCCTCTCCCTGGACATGCCGACCTCCGGTGCCTATCACGTGGAGGTCAAGGCTGGAGGGACCCTGGTGCTCGACGGGGTCGTCCTGGACAGCGCCGACGGTGTCGGCCTGTACAACATGACCATCACGGGTAGCGCCATGATCCTACGTTCGGAGATACGACGGCTGAACGGTCTCGCCGATCTCGAAACCGTCGCGGCCCCCCGGGGCATGGTCGTGCAGACGTCCTCGTTCTTTATGAACGATACCGTTGTGGAGGACTGCAACGGCTTCGCCATCGTCGTCATGCCCGGTCTGGCGGGGAACATCGAGCCCGTGTTCACAAATTCCACCATCCGCAACAACGGGGGCGGGATCGTCTGCGTCGGCATACTGTTCTCCGGTAACGCACTTATCGAGGATTGCGCCTTCTACGGCAACACCATCGCCGACGTGGTGGCGGTGGCATCCGACCCCACCATCACCGGATGTTCCTTTATTGGTTCCGTATTGACCCCGACCGTCATAGGAATCCTTGCCTTCGGTACGGCGGAGCCCGTCGTGGATGGCTGCGAGTTCTCACGGACGTTCAATGCCATCGTTTCCATCGCTGCGGCACCGACTATCCGTGATTGCGACATCTCCTGGAGCATGATCGGTATCAACGTGGTGGGGAGTGCCCCGGTCATCGAAGAGGTGACCATCTCCACCACGGTGGCCCCTATGGTCCTCAACGCCACCAACGCCCAGGTCTCGGGCTGTGACATCAGCAGCTTCATGACACCGACCTATGCCATCAGCATCGACGGGGGACGGCCGACAATAAATGACACCTCCATCTCCTTGTCCCTCTTCGGTGGGGCCGTCAGCATCATCAACGGGAGCAGGGCGGTCATCACAGGATCGGACCTCACGGGCTCCGGCGCTGCCCCCACCGTATACGTGGAGGATTCGCAGCCCAGCCTGGAGGGGTGTGTCATCGAGGGAGGCTCCGACGGCATCGAGCTCGTCGATAGCCCGGCATACGTGCGAGATTGCCTCATACGGTCCAACTACGGTTGGGGGATCGTCTCCTGGTTCGAGACCTTCACGAACACGAGGAACGACTTCGGCACGGGCGGGTCCGTCAACGGCGACGGGCGGGTCATCCAGTACCACTCCCTGACCGTCCACGTGGAGCTGGAGGGCGGGACGCCCGCCGTCGACGCCACCGTCATCCTCGACGACGCCCTGGACGACCAGGTGCTGGAGGTGGCCACCGACGGGGCCGGCTTCGCCTTCTCCGAGGTCCTGGTATCCTACGAGATCACCAACGGGAACCGGACCATCGCGTACTCGCCCTATCTTGCGAATGCTACCCTCGGGGAGCTTCTGAACATCACTCTGATCGATATTTCGGAGAACCCGGAGGTGGTCCTGGTGCTCCGTCCCGCCCCGAACCTGCCTCCCATCGTCGACATCACCTCGCCGTTGGACGGCCACACGTACAATGGTTGGGACCACCGGGAAGGGATCCCACTGGAGGGCAGGGCGGTGGACCCGGACGGGGGACCCGTTGTCACCGGCTGGGTCGTCAACGGGGTCGACATCGAGGGCGAGCCAGGACCCCTGTTCCTGGACCCTGGGGTGCATACGGTGGGCCTCCGGGCGCGGGACCGGACGGGCCTCGAGACGTGGGTCAACGTCTCCTTCACCGTCGTGTCCATTCCGCCTG
Source organism: uncultured Thermoplasmata archaeon (assembly GCA_965369625.1). Taxonomy (GTDB): domain Archaea; phylum Thermoplasmatota; class DTKX01; order DTKX01. The sequence goes on from CBDUQW010000024.1 coordinate 33,498, forward strand.
AGAACTTCGGCATCGTCATCGAGCTGCCCACCGATGGGCAGGTCTTCCAGCCCGACGAGGATGTCACCGTGCGGGCGGATCACAGGATCGAGGAACACCCGTACCTGGATGTAGATACCGTTCCGAACATCACCTGGTCTTCGAGCATAGACGGGGCCCTACCCATTGACGGGCCCCAGGGTGTCCTGACCGACCTCACGTACGGTGAGCATGTGCTCACCGTGACCCTCATGCCGCTGTTCCCGGAGTGGCTGCCCGAGCCCTACACCGACTCCGTCACCATCGAGGTGCTGGCACCGGAGCCCGTCGCGGTTGCCAACATCTCGAGCCCCCTGGACGGTGCTGGGTTCATCGAGGGTGACATCGTCATGCTGTCCGCCGAGGGCTCGTACCTCGACATCTGGGACCCGCCGGAGCACAGGGTGGTCTACAGGTGGTCCTCCGACCTGGACGGGGCCCTGGGCGAGGGGTTCGAGCTGGAGGCCCGATACCTCTCGGTGGGCGAACACGTGATCAAGCTGGAGCTGACCACCGAGCCCTTCATCGTCTCGGACAATACCACCGCCACCATCCTGGTGGAGGTGCCGCCCAACAACGCGCCCGTGGCGCGCATCACCCTGCTCACGTCGGAGCCCGTCGCCGGCAAGCCCGTCCTCCTCTCGGCCGCCGCCTCGGTGGACCCCGACGGGGGCGTCCTAGGTTACCACTGGGACCTGGGCGATGGGAACACCTCGGACCTCATGGAGGTCAACCACACCTACGCGGAGGAGGGCAACTACACTGTGGTCCTCACCGTGTCCGACGGTCAGGCGGAGAACTCCACCCATCTGGTGATCGAGGTGGCGCCAGCTGATGATGGCGGCAACGGGGGCAATGGCGGTAACGGCGACAACGGCGACGGTGGTCCCGTCGAACCCGAGGTGGAGGGGATCTGGGGATGGGTGCTCCTGGGCCTCCTCCTCCTGGCCATGGTGGCCATGCTGTTCCTGGCCTGGCGTGGCCGCCAGCATGTGGAATGAGGTCGGCGGAAGGCTTTTCCCCCGGGCCCATTCCCCCACGTCCCAATAGTCATCGGCTATGAGACCTTTGATATACATAGTGTTGTCATATGAGGAGTTAAGGGTGGTATCTTGAGGAGTTGGTCAAGGGCTATTGCATGCATATTATTGATGGTCCTTATCATGTCCCTTGTGGTGCCGTCCGTGTTGGCCGAAGACAAGGCTCCCAATGCGTCGCTCGTTGACGTTGACGGCATACCGTTCAACCTTACCGATTACCAGGAGGAAGGTACCGTCCTCGTGCTGAACTTCATGTTCCTCACCTGTGAGCCTTGCAAGGTGTTGGATAACGATCTCATGAACATGTACGATGGGGACGACAGAGACTACGAGATACTGTCCATCGACATCTCACCCCTGGAATCCGCCGAGGAGTTGAAAGCCCACGCTGATGAGAACGGGTACGAGTGGCGCTTCTCGATGGATAACGACGATAATGACGCTCTCGACCGCTACAGGATTTTAAGATACCCTACAATAGTCATCATTGACATCGAGGGCAATATCACTTTCCGCAAGGATGCGTACGTCGATATCGAGGAACTGTCCGACGCCATCGACATCGCCATCGATTATCCGCCTTTGGCTCAAATCACACTGCTCACGTCAGAGCCCACGGCCGGCAAGCCCAATCACCTTTCGGGAAATGGCTCGGTGGACCCAGACGGGGATGTCCTTACCTACCACTGGGACCTGGGCGATGGCAGTACTAAAGACCTCATGGAGGTCAACCACACCTACGCGCAAGGAGGCGACTACACCGTAATCCTGACGGTATCCGACGGGAAAACGGAAAACAGCACCCAGCTGATCGTTCGGGTGGCACCGGCTGAGGACGATGAAAACGGTGAGGGGGGTCCCTTCGGGCTTGGCGAGGCAGGGTCATCGGGATGGCTCCTCTTGGCCCTTCTCATACTGGCCATGGTTGCCAAGCTGGCCCTGTCAGGACCGGATGACCAGCATATGGAATGAGGTCGGCGGAAGGCTTTTCCCCCGGGCCCGCGATGGGGGTCGCCGTGCCACCGGACTACGCCCTAGTGATGGGGGCCCTCAGGGAGATGCATGGCGTGACGATGCTCGAGCGGCGGTCCTCCCCCTACGACGTGCTGATCGCCACCATACTATCCCAGCGGACCCGTGACGAGACCACCGAGCGGGTCTTCCGGGACGTGAGGGCCAGGTGGCCCGACGCGGCCTCCCTGGCCGCCGCCGACGAGGACGAGGTGGACGCCGTCATCCACAGCATAGGGTTCCATCGCCAGAAGGCCCGGGCCATCATCGGCACGGCCCGGGCCCTGGAGGAGCGGCACGACGGTGAGGTGCCCCGTTCGATGGACGAGCTGCTGGAGCTCCCCATGGTGGGGAGGAAGACCGCCAACTGCGTGCTGGTGTACGGCTTCGCCGAGCCCGCCATCCCGGTGGACACCCACGTCCATCGGATATCCAACCGGCTGGGGTGGGTGGACACCAGGGCGCCCGAGCAGACGGAGCGGGAGCTGGAGGTCATCCTCCCCCGGGAGCACTGGCTGGAGATCAACCGGTTGATGGTCAGGCACGGCAAGACCGTGTGCCAGCCCCAGCGACCCCGTTGCGGCGAGTGCACCGTGAGGCCACACTGCGGCCAGGTGGGGGTGGACCGCTGACCAAGGTGAAGATAGAGGCCCAGCGCCGGACCTGGGAGACGCCCACGTCCAACCACGTCACCCACGTGGCGGTGGCGATGCGGGAATCCATGGAGGCCTTGGGATGGGAGTTCGAGAGGGAGCGGACGGAGCGCATCTACACCCGCTTCGCGGTGATCCTGCCCATGGCCAAGATCGCCTACGTGTTCCGGTTCAGGGTCCACAATCCCCTGGACGATGTCCGGTTCGACACGTGGGAGATGCGCATGACCCACCGGGGCGACATCAGCTTCCTCTCCATCGACAACTACACCTACGAGGACCTGCCGACGGTGAAGAGGTTCCTGGTGGGGGTGGTGGACCGGCTACCCCGGCGACCCTGGGACTTTCCCCTGGGCCAGCGGGCGGAGGCGGGCCTTGCCATCCCGGAGTGGAACCGCGCCAAGTCCCGGTGGAGGGAGATGGGGTTCGACGTGTCCAAGAAGACGCCCAAGGGCTGGATACCCAAGGGCATCCTCGGCGACCGGATGAAGGGAACCTACGGACTGGACATCAACGAGGATGATATCGACGGGCAGGTGGGGTCCGGCGACCTGGCATCAGTAGGTGACCATGAGGACCAGGGCGGACCCGATGAAGAGCAGAACGATGAAGATGGCGATTAGCTGCTTCTTCCGGTCCTTCGACATCTGCCATGGCTTCTTCTTCTTCTTCTTCTTCTTGCTCTCCGACCGTTCCTTTCTCGATTTCGGCAACGGCGCAACCTCCTTGCGGGACACCTCACATGAACATCAGGAAGATGGTCACGATGACGCCCATTATGGCCTCTCCTATGATCAGGCCCGTCGCTATCATGAATGTGTCGAGTATCTTTAATGTTATTTGCCTCTCCGACCAACCCTCCCGCTTGGCCTTGGGGTAGAGGAACTTCTTCTCGTAGATGTCCCTGGCGGCGCCGCCGACCAGCATCGGTAGCGTCAGCTGGAGGTGGAAGTACATCCCCAGCCCGAAGGCGGTGCCCATGCCCGTCATGAGCTCGGCGAAGATGCCCAGGAAGATGCCGAACACCAGGTACTGGTAGATGGGGGCCGCGGCGGCGCCCAGCAGCGCCTGGAGGAAGCTGGCGAAGGCGTTGGCCTGGGGTGCCAGCAGGTTCAGGACGGGCTCGCCGGTCTCGGGGTCGATGGTGGACATGCCCTCGGAGAACATGACGGCGCCTATGACGGCGAAGATGGAGCCGGAAATGACGCCTGTCAGGATGGCCCTCATCAGGTTGTAGGGCCTGTTGCCCACGTAGAGGGCGGCTTTGTACTCGCCTATGACGACCCCCGACATGGAGATGGACGACCCGAAGATGGTCGTGCAAAGGATCGCCATGACGGCGATGAGCTCGTTGGGGGTGCCCATGGCTTTGAAGACGAGGACCAGCATGATGAGGGTGATGAAGCTGGTGCCCGAGACGGGCTGGGTCCCCGTCTCGCCCATGACCTTGACGGAGATGGCGCCCAGGAAGAACGTCGTCATCACAAGGATGAGGGCGAAGGCGACGGTCTCGAGAGGGGGATACCCTCCGGCGAGGAAGAAGACGATCATGGAGATGGCCGTGATGACCATCATGTAGGGGATGTGGGCCAGGGGCCACTCGTACCAGCCCTTGCCGGGGATGTAGTCCCCGGTGTCGCCCGTGGTCAGGGCACCGGGCTTGAGGGCGTTGGACACGTCCTTGAAGGCGGGCTTGAACACGGGCCACATCTTCAAAAGGGCGGTGATGCCGCCACCCAGGATGGCGCCGATGGCGATGATGCGCCCGATGTTCTGGTAGGAGGCGAACACGGGGGTGGTGAAGGGCGCGAAGGGGTTGGGGAAGTCGCGCACCGACACGAAGTCGAAGCCCACTATGTACACCGGGGTCTCGAAGTAGTAGGCCATGGGTGCGATGACGAACCAGGTGAGCAGCGTGCCCAGGGACATCAGGAAGGCCACGCGGAACCTCATGTACCAGCCCAGGCCGATCTGGATGGGGATCAAGCCGAACTCCATGGTCGTCCATGTCTGGTACTGGGGCGGAATTGTGATGGCACCGTGGTTATACCAGTCCCCCCCGAAATGGTGATCTAAGATGGATTGCCCCCCGTACGCTCGTATGGGGAAGTCCCGCAGGAATGTGATGCCGGCCGACACGAAGGCGGCGTAGGTGATGCCCCTGATGGTCCTCATGGCGCCCTTGGCGGTGCCCTTCCAGGACTCGTAGCAGATCTCGAGGAGCTGGATGCCCGCCTCGAAGCCGGGCACGGGCAGGGGGTCCTCCACCAGCCACAGGCGGCGGAAGATGATGAAGTAGACGGTGCCCAGCATGCCCGCCACCATGGTGGAGACCATGACCACGGCCAGGGGCGGGATGTCATTGATGAGGAAGATGGGGTCGGCCGGGGTCCCGCCGATGCGATAGGCCGGGTGCTGGTACAGCAGGTACAACGCCGGGAAGGTGAATATGAAGCCAGACCCTATCGATGTTGCTGCGGCTGTCACTCCCTGGGCGTCGTTGACGTTGGAGGGCTTCCAGCGCCAGAGGATGGCCAGGAGGTAAACGATGTAGCCGCCGCCCGGGATGGCGATGCCCACCTTGAGGCCCACGTACTCGGTGATGACGCAGAACACGGTGCCGATGGCCATACCGAACAGGACCGCCTTCCAGCTCCACCTCGTCTCGTCGAAGACCTTCTTCCGGTTGCGCTCCTCGATGTACTCCTCCATTACGCCCGTGTTCATGTTGGCGTAGAGCTCAGGCGAGAACCACTCGAGGGTCTGCTTCTCGATGGCCTTGAGCCCGTTGGCGGTGGGCGGTCTCCTGTACAACGACTTCCTGAAGGGCATTCGGGGTGTCCGCTCCCAGGTTGAACGCCAGGTCGAACACCATGTACATACTTAAGGGTTTCCAGTTTGAAACGGGTATGCCAGGGTCAGTCCAGCTGCTTGACGACGACCCTCTGGGCGATGTCCCATCCCACTCGGATGCGGTCCCCGCGGATGGTGAGCGCGACGGCAGTTCCTGAGGAGCTCAACACCTGGAACTCGGTGCCGATGTCCATGCCGATACGGCCCACGGCAACGGTGCCCATGTCGTCCTCGAGGATCGCCCTGATGATACCCCTGTGTCCCACGGCGAGGGCGGTGAGGGGAACCAGTGCCTGCTGCTGGCAGTGGGGGCAATCGTCGGGGGCCCGGGGGCAGAGGGGGATGTCGTCGTCCTCTCCGGGGCTGGTCTGGGGGTTTCCCAGGAGGGCGCAGAGCCGGTCCTCCACCTCGGAGGATATGGCGTGCTCCATCCTGTAGGCCTCCTCCTTGGCCAGTTCGAGGTCCAGGCCGAGCACGTTGATGAGAAAGACCTGCAGCAGCCTCCTGCGCCGGAGCACGTCGGTGGCCGCCGCGATGCCCTTGGGGGTCAGCTTGACACCGTGGTACCGCTCGTACTCCAAGTAGCCATCGGCGGCGAGGCGCTGCACCATCTCGGTGACGCTCGCCGGACTCAGGTCCAAGGACTTGGCGATGGCCGTGGTCCGGATGGGTTCGCCTTCCAGAGAGAGACCGTAGAGGGCGTCTAGATACCTCTCGACGCTTTGGGATAGCACTTCTGTTCGGATTGACCCACGTGTATATAGTTGTTAGGGTGTCCAGTACTTGTTTAGCATGACATCGTGTCACACTGAACTTGGGGGCTCGCTGTCCCCCTCAAGGGCGCAGTACTAAGCGCCCCGGCGATGGCCATGTAGGCCAAGGCCCTCCTGCCAATGTTCACAGCAGC
>CBDUQW010000025.1:0-39926 GCA_965369625.1 uncultured Thermoplasmata archaeon
TCGTTTTCAGGATGAGTTATGAATAATTTGTACACTCAATCCAGTACGAGGCCAAATACACTGAGACGAATGAGTATTGGATATTGTCAACCGATAACGGCTCCAAGATTTGCACTCTGTAACTTGTTCGATAATCGGCTTCGACAGCAATCCCCCACGTCCCATCGGTCGATGCGGTGTATTCAATAATCTTACGTTCTTTAGGGCCCATGCTGTATTTCCTTCCTCTCTCGTATTCAAGACGGTCACCGTATACTTTGTCCTCACTGGTACCAAAGAGTGTCAAAGATTCGCTCTGTGAGACGACGGCAATCATAACCGTGTCACCCTCATTTACTTCAACCCCTGAGAAGGAATACGAATCCCCATTATAGTAGATCTCCTCTCCTCCGTACCTCATCAGGTATCCTACGACGATTAAGAGGGAGATCATAGCAATGAATATGATGAATGTTCTAATCGATAGCCAACGTTGTTTGACCTGATTCTTGTGTTCTACTTCCAACATCGGTAATCTCTCATCATCATTAATCATTGGATCTCACCTCAATAAAGTCTCATTACAACAATCCAGATTTAATTATCAAGGATTACACTGTAATCTTCAGATCCTTCTCCAGGTTCTCAACATTAGGACTGGCCTTGAAGACAACTTCGTCCTTCACACCACGTTCGTCATCGATCCAGTACGTGAAGATTACCATGGCTCGAATGAGATAGTTGCCCTCTTTATCCACAGAGAAATTGAACATCGTCAACCCTCGTTTGTTCGTATTGTTGGAGTCCTCGTGGACCTTCTTACCGGGATTGATGGGATCAACGTCGCTGAGCTGTTTGTCACCTAGGAACCAGACCTCGAGATTGACCTTGTAGTCCGCCTGGGGATTTCCGTCCTGGTCGACAACAACCACCCATGCTTTCACGGTTGTTTCCCAATCATCCTCATCAGTTAGACATCCAGATATGAATGTTGTCAACATCAACAGACAGACGAGTGATATAATGAATATATGGAAATCGACTACCTGTCCATCAGATTTGCGTTGTAATGCGAATTCCTTGTCGTCTCCGGATAATCTGACGTTCGAATGATAAGGTATATCATTTATTCGTCCTGGCAATCGTTCCGTCATTCTCCACCACCCAGAGAAATTGATGAGCAATCCCTCGATTTGTTGGGAAACGCTCAACGTTATAATTGTTATATATAATTATTGCAGTTATATCAATAGATGATATGAGCTAGGAAGCCAATCGTGGCGTTATGCCCGGCTACCGTAACATCCCCGTCCCGGACGATCTATGGGAGGAGCTTAATAGGTATCGAAAGGGCGGTGAGAGCTGGGCGAAGGCGTTCAGGCGGTGGCTCGAGGCGGGTCGGATCTTCAGGGAATGATCCAACCAATCTCCAGTAAGATCATGCTGGACGAACGTAAGGAGCACGAGCAGCGGCTTGAGGAGATGGAAGGAGCCATCAGGGTGGCGTACCAGGATGGACAGATCACTCCCGATGAGATGGAGTTGCTAGATCGGCAACGGGCATCCCTTGGTGTGACGGTGGAAGAATTTCGGTACTGTTATGAGAAGGTTGTGAAATAGATATATTAATATGTCCACTTGGAAATGAGTGTGTTTTTTAATAATAATCTAGTTATTGTACGTCATTGCCACTATGCTCAACGGATTCTCATTCTATAGGCGTCCGTAGGGATGTCAACATTAATCAGTCTGTAGTGAATGAAAAGGTCTAGAAGCCACTAGATTGAGAATGGGTATGATAAAAGGTATGATTTATTAAATGCGGAATAATCGCACATACAAACGTATTATCATTATTTATATGTGAATAGGTAAGATTCGCGAAATAATTTAAAAGAGAAAGATATATTTACATGTAATTTCACACCCCCCAAACAGAAACATATATATAGTGGTATGGATATGGGATAATCATGAAGAAATCAGAAGATGAAACGGGTCAGACGCATACCGACGAGATATTCAACATATTCAAGAGACATCCGAATGAAGCGATATCCGTAGAATATATCTCCAAACGAACTGAAATTAATAAAAATACAATATATGGGACACTATCTAAGTTAAAAAAGCGAAATAAAATAAAAAATGTAAAACCTGGGGTTCACATACTCAATATAGATGAAATAATAAATGCAGAAGTAGCTGAAAATGTCCTTCAAGCAGAAGAAAAAATGAAACAAAACAAGGACTTTCTTTCTCTTATCCGGAGTGTAAACGATTATGCATATCATAGAACATATGATCTATTCTCGTATCTCCCAGGTAGACTTTCGGATTTGACGCCTGGAGAAAGGGATTCGATAAGACAATTATTCTTAGATTCGATTAAATATGGAATACGTATTCAGGTTGATGAAGAAATAAAAGAAATATTATTAGATCAAATGGAAATAATCGAAAATCCTTAGAAAAAGAATGGTTAGAACCGCAGGGCCAAGCGGCGAAGCATAGGCCCCTGCGGTTCGGGAAGGAAACATGAGCTTACCACGTTCCCATCCGGAGATATATACGCATTCCCCCATTAAATATCTTTCTCCAACTGTATTGAGTCTACAATTTACCAATATTTTATTATATTGGCCATTTCCAAGTCCAATCTTTAAGTTTATCCAAATTTCATATATATTACTCCTACAACTCCTAGAATTATACAGAGTAATTTGTAACAATCGAGAGGGGGTGAAATAATAACCCGAATATATCACCCCCGGAGGAAGCATTTTAATGACATACTGAAGGATCTTGAAATGAGAATTTGGCCTCGGGACCCTCTCGACATCGCTAGCGCTCTAAATATACCAGACAAGGTTGCGATTCGGCGATTATACTACCTTTTTGAGAATGGCATCATCAAGGCCACTTCAACAATCGTCAGGCTCTCTCCAAAACCAGATAAGAAGGGGAATCATCCTCGGCAGAAGATCAGGTTCTACGTTCATCCAGATTTCCCAACTGACCGCGCATCGGTCGTCTATAGATATTTTGATCCTAGAATCGGTAGGAACAGAGAGATCCAAGTAGAAGTGGAAGTGGGATTCCGAGACGACATCCCGATTGAACCGAGGGATGGGACCGATATCGTTTTTGAGCATATCAACAAACTTCACGAAGCCCCTTCGACGATTGAAATCGCCAATTCCCTCGAAATCCCCAAGGGTCGCATCGCGTCAATATTACAGACTTTGGTACGGTCAGGTAGGATAAAACAATACCATCACTTGAATAAGAAGGGGGAGGTCCAGAAACTGTTGAACGGCCACCTGTACTACACGGATCTCAAACAGGTGATAAGGCGGTTGCAGAGGCCTGAAAGCCTCCTTGACAAGCAGATGGGTAAGGTTGCTGGAGTCGTCGCCGAGAAGAACCGAAGGGGATTTCCCTGCTATTTTGGCGACATCGAACAGGAGCTGAAGATTCCACGCCACCTCCTCAAAGCTCATCTTAGAAGGATTGACAAACTGGCACTTGGTCTACAGAAGATCTCCGTGGAGGGGAGGACCTGTTATTACTTCTTGAACCTCCTCGATGACGAGAAGGTAAAGAGTGCAAAGGAAGCGGTGATCACTTCCGATATCTCGCAGACCGAGGGTCTCCTATCCATCTCATCTGATGAGGTATGTGATGAGATACTGGACCAATCCTCTCAATATGGCAACCGCCTGATCGATGATTTGAATTCCCGTCCCATTGGTACGAAGCCATGGTTCTTAAAACTGTCTCGAATTATCAAGATCAACGGGGGCGGACCCTCCGATAAAACATTCCACAACATATTCGTGGAGATAGACCTATCGGAACTGAAGAGGATTCTAGGTGCTGGCAAGAGCATTAAAGTATCCGACCGTGACGTATCGATGTTGCTCATTGATTTCCACGCAGGGTTGAGTGGGTTCACACGTATAGATTTCCTTGAGAAGTTAGAGAGTAGTATGAACCTCATGAAGGCTTGTCATCTTGTCAATCGATTCATCCCTTCCACATCGACGGTAACAAAGTTCAGGAATCGTGTGGGGCATTCCAGCATCATCGCCGGATATGAATATCTTCGTGACCACATCCTCAAGGAATTAGATCTTGGCAGATTGACCATCTCCGATTATGGTGAATTGCTGGAGAGGCACAAGATCGAGTCGTATGAGAAGATCCAGAGACGACATCGAACGGTAAAGGGGATAGATATCTTCATGGAGTATCTGAGGAAGATCGATCTCGCCGCTGAGATTATGGGATCGTATACGAATCCCAAGGGCGCGAATGGAATCGACGTGGAGAAACTTATTGAAGCTATGTTCCTGATGAACATTTCGGATGCTCCCAACTTCACCGAGTTGGCAAAGCAACTGAGTATGAAGGGTGATTTAGACCTCCTCAATACGGTGAAACTCGTGGATCCCGTCTCCAAGAACACCTTCCAGGACGCGTTGAAGCGGCTGGATCCAGATCTGCTCAACGAAGTCCTGTACAGGATGAACACCGAGTTCCTGATGCTGATGAACGTTGATCGCCTTGATGTGGCTCTTGATATCACCGAGATCCCCGTCTATGGCGACTACCCGGATGCTTTCAAGGGTTTCGTTCCTGATGGTAAACAGGACTCCAGCGACCCGAAGGTCATCAATGGCAGAAAGAAGAAAAATAAGAAAATCAAGGGCAAGCTCATGAAGGCCATCTTCATACTCGTGGCCTACGAGATCAAGACCAGGATACCCCTTCACATGATGATCCTGACCTATGATGAATATTACAGTAAGAGCATAATCATCCCGATGATTGAGACCATCGAGAGGAAGTACGGTAGGGATTCGATAAGGACGGTCCTCTACGACCGGGGCTTCTACGACTACGAGATGTTCGGGAAGATCAATAAGCGATTGATCGGGTTCATCACGCCGAACAAGAATATTGGCGATCTGAAGAGAATCATGGACGAGACGCCGAATGAGAAGTTCAAGAGGTTCAAGCGGGTGGGTTCGAAGGGCTACATCCGCGCGTACGAGACTTATGTCAACCTATCCGGCTACGAGGGAGATGTTAGGTTCATCGTCGTCAAGGAGACTGTGAAAGTGAAGTTGAAGGACGGCAAGATTGAGAAAAAGAAGAGGACTTACGGTTACCTCACGAACATCTCCGACCTTTCCTTAAAAAAGGTCATCAGGATGTACGACAAGAGATGGATGATCGAGAACTACTTCAAGGAGCTGAAGAATCGCAACTGGAACTTCAAGAGCTTCCCATCTACCGACCCGAGGAGGGTCAGGAACCACCTAATCCTCGGGATGATTCAGTTCTCCACCCTATCGTTCTTAAAGCATCACTGGAACCGGGCGACGTGGGAGCTCGATAGGTTTGTGAGGGAGTTCATTCGGATTTGCATCGATATCGCGATCACGAACGAGGGCTACGAGTTCGTGGCCACCATCAACGAGAAGTCCGAGGAGGTGAAGTTCCAGCAGGATAAATCTTCTCTTGAGGACCTGTATGGCATCGATCTCTTCGAACCGGAGACGGTCGAACCAACCTCGGCCTGATATTCGATGGTCCTTCTCCTCAGTAGCAGCGTTGATTCTATTGTACATTAGACACGCGATGGATGGATCTCGGTTGGGGCAGTTCAATTCACAAGGAAACTATAGGGTCGAATTTCCCTCCGAGATGAACGCAGTGTAGTCCAAGGCAATATCGAGCGGATTGAACTGTTGTCCGATTCCCGTTTCAACATGGTCTCCACGGGTCGGTCAGCGTAGACCCCTTCCAAGGCCGGTATCCCGCTGGCACGTTGCTCATGTTCGATGGTGATCAACGCTAATCAATCAGCAACATTTTAAGATATTGACCGGACCCGTAAAACGCGTTTTTTACTGATATATTTTTTTAATGAGCAATACAATACCTACAACCAGTCCTTGAGAAAATGTAAGGAATTTCCAATAATCAGCTACATTTTAATAGGGCATTATTTAGGGGTTGAAAATAAGTTAAAGGAAATTACTTTGACCTTTTGTGTTAGAAGGGATGCGAGCGCCGGGACTTGAACCCGGGTTCTGAGCTTGGCAAGCTCAAGTGATGACCAGCTACACTACGCTCGCACCAGGCGGGAGATGAGAATCATCTCCCACTATTTAAACGCTCCGTGGCTGGCCAGGTGGGCGCCAGGCCCATCAGTCACCGTCCGGGCCCAGGTCCTCCTCTATCCTCCGGATGAGGTCCGCCGGGTCCGTCTCCCCCTCCCTCGGACGGACCACCTCGACCTCCTCCTCGACCAGCATCTCCTCCGGCTCAGGAACGGCCTCGGGCTCGGGTTCCGGCTCTGGAGTCACCTCCTCGACCCTGGTGAGGTCGTCCAGAGGAGGTAATGTCTCCTCCGGTCCGACCCCTTCCTCCTCCTCGCCATCCTTCCCGCGGGATCTTTGCACCAAGAGCACCGCGACCACGATGACCACGAGAACGACCAATGCGATTCCCCCGGTCAACGCCACAGAGAACCCGCCCCCATCATCGTCGTCCTCATCGGCCGGCTGCACGGTCACCATGGTGACCCACTCGTGGGGATCACCATTGCCGTCGGTCACCGTGAGCCGGATGTTGTACGTCCCTGGATAGAGGTAGGTGTGGGAGCCCGTCGCGGTATGGTAGACCGTCCCGTCGCTCATGTCCCACCTGTACTTGAGACCGGCCATGTCCCACTGGTCGTCGGTGGAGTTGGTGGCATCGAAGCTTATGGCCCTTCCCACCTTGACCTCCAGGGGACCGACCCAACCCTCGGCTACCGGTGGTCTGTTGGTGACCACGATGTCCAGCATCACCCTGGAGGTCTTGCCGTCGTCATCGGTGACCGTGAGGGTGACGGAGTACAGACCGGGTGACTTGAACACGTAGTCGAACTCGTACTCCTCTACGAACTCGGAACCCATGTCCCATATGTAGGTGAGGCCCTCAAGGTCGGAGGGCGTGTCCGTCGAACCCTCCGCCGAGAAGTGGACGGTATCGCCCTCGGTCGCCACGGTCCTCGAGGCCGTTGCCTTGGCCTCGGGCTTGATGTTGTCCACCGCCATGGGCAACACGACCAGGTCCTCGTCGCCGTCGTCGTCACGCACGGTGACGGTCACCTGGAAATTGCCGGAACCGGTGTACGTGTGGGTCGCCACCGACGTGGTGGACCAGTCCAGGGTGGTCCCGTCGCCCCAGTCCCACAGGTACTCGAGAAGGTCCTGGTCGTGGGACGTGTCCGTGGCCACCGCTGTCAGCGTGACCTCCTCGTCCTCGTCGACCACCATGGGTCCTGTGACCTCGAGGGTCGGTGGGACGTTCCCCACCGTAACGTTCACGACGGCCGTACCCTCGTACCCGTCGTCGTCCACCACGTGTAGGATCGCCTGATAAAGGCCCGAGGCGGAATAGCTGTGACTGGCCAGGGCTTCGCCTGACGGTACCGAGGACGCGCCGTCGCCCCACTCCCAGTAGTAGGAGAGGCCTCGGGTCATGTCCGAGGGCGTGTCGCTGGCCGTCCCCGAGAACTCGCCCACCTCGTCCTCGTCCAGGTCCTCGAAGCGGGCCCAGGCGTCGGCGGTTGGCGGCAGGTTCAGAACACGGATCTTGATGAACCTTGTGTCCATGTCCCCGTCGTCATCGGTGATGGTCGCAGAGACGTTGTACACACCGGACATGGTGTAGGTGTGGGTCACGTTCCTCCCCTCCAGCAGAGGTTGAGTCCCCTCGCCTGTACCATCCCCGAAGTCCCACTCGACGGTGAGCGACGGTACGTCCGAGACGGTGTCCGTCGAACCCATTGCAGTGAACGATGCCACGGTGTCCTCCGCGACCTCCAGGTCACCAAATAGGTTGGCGACGGGGGGCACGTTCTTCACGACGACGGTGGCCGTGACGGTCTCGCTCTCGAGGCCCATCCTGTCAATGGCCTTGGCGGTAACGGTGTACGTCCCCGCCAGGGTGTAGATGTGCTCGCCATTGCCATCGAAGGTATCCGAGGTGTTCCCGTCACCCCAGTCCCACTCGATCCTGTGGAAGTCGTCGTTCGCGTCGACGACGGCGGCGTTGATGACCGCAGGCGCGTCCTCGAAGGCCTCGGAGGGTCCCTCCACGATCAGGACGGGCCTGCGGGGGAGCATGTGGCTCATGTAGATGTCCTTGTTGCCCATGCCGTTCCTGTCGGTCTCCCACACGATATAGACATGTCCGTTCTGGTCGTCGCAGACGAGCACCGAGTCCTCGTCGGAGCCGGGGTCGGTGGTGACCTGGTACGGTCCGTGCCAGTTGGCCCCATCGAAGCGCGAGATGAATATGTCCTTGTTGCCCGTCCGGAACGATTCCCACGCGACCCAGTAGTTGCCGCGTCCATCGTAGGCAATGGTGGGCCTCATGTCGCTGGCCGGGTCCGTGGTGAGGAGCCGCTCGGACCCCCAGGCCTGGTCGTCCACCCTCATCCGGACGGCGACGTCGCTGTTGCCGTTCCTGTCGGTCTCGTAGGCCATCAGCATCGTGGGTGGCCAGCCTCCCGAGACGACCACCGGCCTGATCTCGTTCACACCCCCCGTGCTGGTGAGGCGGACACGGCCCGGCGAGGGCGAGCCCTCCTCGCTCCACTCGGCGAACAGGTCCCACTGGGAGTTGCCCACCTCGCTCTCGTAGACGACCCAGACCTCGTCGTTGCCGTGGGGCGACGCCGAAGGGCCGCCCCACCAGCCCTGGCTCCCGGCGGTCTCCCCGACGGTGCGGTTGCCGGAGCTCCACCCTCCTCCAGAGTACTCCCAGGCCGTCCGGAGGTCCATATCCTGGAAGGGGATGTTGTCCATCTGGTTGCCGCCCGTGTAGAACTGGAAGTGGGTGCTCCTGAAGTATACCTCCATGAGACCCGCCTGCAACACCAGCTCGGGGGCCTGGTGCGAGTCGTCGTGGTCTATCGCCCGTGTGACCTGCTGTGGCTGGGACCACGTACCCATGTCACAGATCATGGCGTACAGGTCGAACTTCTCGCCCCAGTAGTACTTGGCGTGCGCTGTCTCGTGATACTTCCTAAGGGCCTCGATGTTGGACGAGTAGGCCAGGTACACGTCATCGCCCTTCATGCCCAGGTTCGGCTCGACGGCGTAATGGCTGTCGGTGACCAGGGTCTCCACGTCGTCCCAGGTACCGGTGGTGGGGTCGAAGGCCCGACCGTCGATGTCGATCTCCTCCTCGCCCCTCGCCGTCTCCCAGACCACGTACAGCTTGCCATCGCGGCAGACGATCGCGTCGGCGTCGTGGGAAGTGTCCTTCGATCTATCGACGGCCAACGGCTTGGACCAGGGAAGCGATGTGGTCAGGGCCGTGAAGCTGTACTCGCCCACGTTGTTCGCCTCGTCCGTCTCGGTGACGTTGCCGTCGACATCGACGGTCACCCTGATGGTTACGTTCCCCCGCCAGCCCCAGTTGTCGATCGTGGGTATGACCCAGTTGTAGGGGTGACCCACACGGATGTCCTCCCAATCGTCGGCGATGACCTGGGTCCACTGCCCGGCCCCCTCGCCGATGACGGCCTCAGTTAGCACACGGACATCTTCGGCGGTCTCGCTGCCAATGTTGTGGACCTGCACGTACAGGCTCGCGGGCTCGCCATCGCCCGGGGCGGGCGGGTCCAGCTCGATGGTATGGACGAATAGGTCCACCAGCTCGTGGGACACCTCCAGGGGCTGCGCCAGGGGCTCGACGTAGTCGTCGTAGCTGGCAGGGTCGGTCTGGCGCTGGAGGTCCAGGAGGAGCACCTCCCGGCTGTCGTAGGTCATCGCCGTCATGGGCTGCATGACGAAGCCCGCCGAGGTTCCCGTCTGGGAGATGAAGGAGCCCGCCGAAACGCCGTTGGACATGGGATTGGAGGTGATCTGTGCCCGGGTCACGTACTCTTTCGCCACAGGCTCGTAGGGGTAGTACGAGACGTTCCCTCCAGCGAACTGGAACTCGTCGCCCCAGTACTCCTGCTTGTAGGCCAGGCGGTCCCAGTCCGGGATGTAGCGCATGGCGGCGTAGCCGTTCCGGGGATTGGCCAGCACGTAGTAGCCGTACCACTCGTGGCCGTAGCCCTCGACGGCGAAGGGTCCGTCGTTGCCGTCCTTGTCACGCATGTGGCGGTAGCTGCCGTTCCGCAGGGGCTGGAGGTTGTTGTGGCCCTTGGCGGGGGTGGTGTTGCCGTCGAAGCTGTAGTGATATATCGTGCCCCGGTGGGTGCCGATGAGCAGGTCACGGTCACCGTCGGCGTCGATGTCCACCATGACTGGCGTTGAGTTGGATTCCCAGTGGGACCCGGTGACGACACCGGCGTGGTGCGAGACGTCGAGCCGGGTCCACTTCACGTTCCGGGCGTCGCCCATGTTCTCGAAGACGATGACCTTGCCATCGTCGGAGCCCAGCAGCAGGTCTGTGTCGCCGTCGTAGTCCACGTCCACCATGAAGGGCACGCTGTAGCCGTCGCAGGGCGCCTTGGTCAGGCCCTGGCTCAGGTGCTGGACCCACCTGTCGTCCATGCTCCAAGAGTGGGCCGTCGGGGTTCCCGTGTTGATGATACCCTTGAGCTTGCCGCTCCCCAGGCCGACCACGATGTCCAGGTCACCGTCGCCGTCGGCGTCCCCCAGGTTGGGAGCGGTGTGGGGGCCGAGGCCCAGTCGGTCGAAGTTGCCCCACCACCGGGTCCAGTTCGGAGGGCCCGAGGCGCCGCCGTCGTTGCGGTACAGCTTGAGGTAACCCTCCTCCTGGCCGATCAGCAGCTCGGCGTCCCCGTCGCCGTCCAGGTCGCCCAGGGTGGGCGTCGCGCTGGCCGCCACGGGCAGGCCGGCTGCCCAGCTGGCGTTCTCCACCATCTGCGCCGCGGAGGCGTCGCCCACGTTCTCGTAGACCCTCAGGCCCTGGTCCTCTGAGCCCAGCACCATGTCCAGGTCCCCGTCGCCGTCCAGGTCGTAGAATGCGGGGGCGGCGTCCGAGGCCACGTCCACGTCCTGCCAGGTGGTGCTCTGCCGCGTCCAGGTGGGTCCCTGGGTCGTGGTGGTCATCACGTGGTGGATGTTGGTGCCGTAGACGGTCTCGAACTCGCCCTGCCAGTCGGCGCCGCTGCCCAGGATGGCGCTGAACTCCATCACGAAGCCGTTGTGGTTCCAGAACCGCTCGTTGATGGTCTTCTCGGAATGGACGTCGATGCGGGGGATGCCCTTCAAGAAGGTCAGGACGATCTCGGCACTGACGAAGTCAGGCCTCCTCACGATCTGCTGGACGGTGGCCCCGGCGGGTCCCCAGTGGACGATCTCGGGGCTGTCGTACCCCAGGGTCACCCTGACGGCCAGGGGGGAGCGGTCGATGTCCAGGTACGTGTGGCGGCCCCACCACATCTGGAAGCTGGCCTGGTCCGGGTCCAGCTGGTTCCCCCCGATACGGGTGAGGGCCGACCCGTGGGCACGGAACTCGCCGTTCAGGATGTACAGGTAGTAGAGGCCCTGGGCCTGGGTGAAGACGGAGTCGTCGATGTGGACCTGGTACTGGCGGGCCCCGTCGTTGACCACCACGAACTCCCCTGACTGGGAGGCGCTCATCAGCCCCCCCGTCACCTGGGACCGACGCCCGAAGACGGCCCTGTAGTTCCGGGTCTCGTCGTCGGCCCAAGAGCCCTTGAAGTGGATGGTGACCCTGTGAAGGCTGCCGTCAGGGTGGGTGGTGACATCCCCGTGAAGGATGCCCACCTGAAGCTCCTGGCTGCTGTCCCCGTCGAAGAGGCTCACCTCATCGACGTCGAACATGATGCCGGGGGGCACCCCGACCTCGACCCACGCCATCTCGGGCCCGCGGGCGTTCGAGGTGGGGTTCTCCACCGAGAAGTTGTACGACCACTCGGACATGGGGGAGAACCGACCCCCGTCGAAGGCGTCCGCTCCTTTCACATCCAGACCCTGCTCTGGAGAGGAAGCGATACAGGCGCTGAGGGGCGTGAGCATCATCAGTAGGACGACGAGAACTGCGCTTGGGGAACTGGCCATCTTCCAACCATCCGGATGGGGGAGGATTGCCTGGAGCGGACAAATACCTTTTCTCTTGGTTGACCTTCGTCGCTGGTCAGACGGCACCGGCCCCGCGCGGCCGCGTCTCCCTCGGCGGGCGACGGAGCTCCAGCACCGAGATCTCCTCGAAATCGAACTTCTCCGAATCCCGCTTCCGGGCGGCCAGGCCCATCTTGTGGATCTCGGCCTCGATCGTGCCCATGTCCTGGAGGCTGGAGACCACCAGGTACGCCCTCCCCTCGGGGGCCAGGTGGTCGGGGAGGCCATTCAGGAACTGGACGGTCACCTTTGTTCCGTCGGGGCCGCCGTCCAGGGCCTTGTCCAGGTCCGAGTGGGTCAGGTCCTCGGGGGCGGTGGGAAGGTAGGGGGGGTTGAAGATGATGACGTCGAAGACGCCCTCCACGGGCTCGAACAGGTCTCCCTCCCGGAGGTCCAGCTCCACCTCGTTGGTCACCGAGTTCTCCCGGGTCAGGTCCAGCGCCTCGGCGCAGACGTCGGTGGCGGTGACCTTCCCGCCGTGCTTGGCGCAGTGGATGGCCACCAGGCCGGTGCCGGTGCCTATCTCCAGCACCCGATCGCCCTCGAGGAGCCGGATGGACCTCACCAGGAGCTCGGTATCTGCCGCTGGCCTGTAGATGTCGTCCTCGGTCCTGATCCGTATCTCCATTGGCCTTCTCCCCGTGAATCGATGCACGAGGTTGGCAATAAGTGTTCCCAAAGAATTATCAGGGGTTTTCGTTCGGGCTACGCCCGAAGCCACCGAAAACTATATCTTGGACGGTCTAGCTAAGAATACATACAGAGTATGGGTACTCTATGGAATCCGAGGATAAGATACGAGGGACCGCACCTTCCGTGCTGATAATCGCCATCCTCCTCTTGGCGCTGTTGCCGATGCCAGGCCTGGCATCCGAGGGGGTCGAGGGCGACTCCCCCCCCCTGGGCCCCGGGGGATTCCGCTCCGGAGAGGTCCAGAACACCCCCGACCCAGTGGACATCCTGGACGTGAAGGAGGTCATCGGGGGCACGAACCCCGGGGAGCAGTTCGGAGGCCAGATAGCAGGCGTGGGCGACCTGGACCACGACGGTTACGACGACATCGCCGTCCTCGTGCCCGCCAGGGGCCACTGCGTGGTCTACAGGGGGGGCCCGACCCTGCGCGAGTTCCCGGTGCATCCCCTGGACGGCACCGACCACCCCATCTCCGCCCAGTCCCAGGTGCGCCCCGCCGGGGACATCGACTCCGACGGTTTCGACGATATGATCATCACCGCCCCCTCCCTCTACGTGAACGGACTTCGGGCCGCGGGAGCCGTCTTCGTCTTCTACGGGTCCCCCTCGGGCCTGAGGGAACAACCGGACCAGATGATAGCGGGCACCGAGAAGGACATGTGCTTCGGCAGCGACGTGGACTCGTTGGGCGATATCAATCACGACGGGTACTCCGATGTGATCATAGGCGCCGAGGGGTGGAACGAGGACACCGGCATGGTGGGCATCTACCTGGGTGGCTTCGACGGTCTTTCCGAGGACCCGGTCTGGGTATGGACCGGCGAGAACCAGGGCGACCGCTTCGGTCATGCCGTCACCGGTGCAGGCGACCTGAACGCCGACGGTCACCTCGACTTCGCCGTGGGCGCGCCCTTCCACACCTCGGGCGAGGGCAAGGGCCGGATATACATCTTCTACGGGGACGACGACCTCTCCTCGATAGAGGTCGGCACGACGGTCGATGGCACCATGGGCAAGACCTACTTCGGCCTCTCGATCCGCCTGGCGGGGGACGTCAACAACGACGGCTTCTCCGACCTCATCGTCTCGGCACCCCAGGAACCCGGTGGGCAACACACCAATCCCGGGAAGGTGGAGCTCTACATGGGCAACGAGCACGGCATCCACGAGGAACCGGCCTGGTCCTATATCGGCCAGAGCGACGACGCCCTCCTGGGCTTCAATATTGCATTCCTCGGGGACGTGAACCGGGACGGCTACGACGACGTGGCCATCGGGGCCCCGGGCCATACCTCCAATGGCAAGAGCGAGAGGGGCAAGTTCTACGTATTCCTGGGCGATTCGAGCGGGTTCCGCGACAAGGCCTCCGTGGTCGAGGTGGGCCGGTCGGCAGGCGACCACATGAGCGGTGGCCTGGCCGGGGCCGGCGACATAGACGGCGATGGCTTCGCGGACGTGCTGGTGGGCCTCCCGGGTGCGGACTCCAGCACCGGTATCAACGTGGGAGAGCTCCACATCTACAGGGGCTCTGACCTGACCATGCCCCCCCTGACGGTCGATGCCTTCGAGGTGATGGACCTGGAGGACGGCGGATTGCTCCTCACCGAGTATCGCCATTACCAGTTCAGGCTCGGCGTGACCCACAGGACGGGCTTCAGAGCCATCGATTACGTCGACCTGCACATGGACCCAGAGGGCGAGGATGTGGTGCTCCGGTTCTACAGGGAGACCCACACCCTCAAGGAGATCTCCGACGACGGGGACCTGGCCGAGGGCCGCTTCGTCAGGCCCCTCGAGAGCGACACCTGGTGGGACACCACCGATATAATGCTCGACATCAAGCTGCACTGGGGTTTCCCGACGGCACGCCCCCTCTCCGTGCGCCTGGAGGCCACGGACGTCCATGGCCTCCGGGTGACCGGGCACTGGTCGGACACCGCCCAGGTGGTGGACCGACTGACCTTCTCCGACCCCATCCAGGTCATCGCCGACGGGCAGGGTGAACGGTCATGGGGGGACTGGGTCGCCAGCTCCGAGGGTCTGACCTTCACGGGAGCCATGGTCCAGTACGACCTCATCGACCTTCCGGGCGCACCCACCACTCCCTTCTATCCACCCACGGGCAAGCTGCTCGTGGTGGTCCGTGACGACACCGGCGGGCAGTGGTCCCAGCTGGTGATGCACGAGACCCTCATCTCGGTCAGGGCATTGACACCCGCGACCTCGCGACCGGGGATGACCTACACCATCACCATCGAGACCCCCGACCGGTCCAAGGTCTTTGCCCTGGACCAGTTCTTGCTGAACGTCGACGGGACCCTGGTCACCTTCCGCGACTCCGAGCCCAGGGACCCCATCGCCAGCCTCCGCGGCACCGCCACCATCGAGATCGAGGACCCGCTGGGACCGGGCGTGGACACCCGCGTGGAGTACAGGCTCGACCTGGCGGGGGACGGCGAGGGCTTCGGCGAGTGGACGCACCGGAGCCTAGTGTCCGACCCCGACGAGGACGGGCGCATCATCGCCACCGCGGAGGATGCCTTCACCGAGGGCAGGAACTACATCCAGTGGCGTGCCTGGGACCTGGTGGGCAACGGCCCGTCCGTTTCCTTCATCTACCCCATCGTCGTGGACCTGGGTAACATCTCCTTCACCAATCCCCAACCCCTCGCGGGCACCTGGCACAAGACCGAGACCGTGGCCGTGGGCATCACCATCGAGAACACCAGGGGGAACGAGCTGGACCTGGCCAACGTCCAGTACCGGACCTCCACCAGTCCAGGCGTGTACACTTCATGGCAGACCTTCCATGCCTCGGTGCCCCCGGGAAGCGACGCGTCCAGGGTGACCATCACCACCCAGGTGCGCATGTCCGAGGGCGATGACAACTACATCCAGTGGAGGGCCAGGGACATGGAGCGTCGCGAGTACATCACCTCGTCCCTCCACAGGGTCCTCGTGGACCTCACGGGCCCGGAGTTCACCAGGGTGAGCCCCTCGGACAGGGTCTTCGCCAACTCCCGCAGCGTCCAGATCACCATCACCGTCGATGACGTCCTGTCGGGAGTCGACGAGACCCAGATATGGTACAACGTGCTGGGCGAGGACGTCTGGCATCCACCCCTCTCCCGGACCCACCGCGGGGAGGTCGTCGAGTGCACCGCCCGGGTCTCCCTCAAGGAGGGCGTGGACAACTTCGTCCGATGGAAGGCCACGGATTCCGTGGGCCACCTGTCCGAACCCTTCGAGATGAGGGTGAAGGTGGACCTGACGGCTCCCACCATCTCCCTCATCACCCCCGACGAGGTGGTCACCGATAGCCTCGTCGACGTGACGATACGCGTCTCCGACGGAGGCCCCCTGGGCCGGGTCAGCGGCGTGGACCTTGGCACCCTGGAGTATGCGGTCAGCAGGCCCTCCACGGAGGGCTACGGCCAGTGGATACACCCCGACATGGACGATGACCTCACGGTGGTGGAGTTCGCCCTCATCACGATCCAGATAGAGGTGGACGACGGGGACGAGAACTTCATCATGTGGCGTGTGATGGATGCCTCGGACCCCACGGAGACCAACCCGGAACCCAACGGTCTCTTGACCGAACCCATGCGCATCGTGGCAGACCTGCCCGACGCCGGGGACCTCGTCAAGCCGATAATAATACGGACGGAGCCCCTGTCATCGCGTGTCCCCTACGGGACCAGCGTGTACTTCTCGGCCAAGGGCAGCTTCCATCCAAGGGGAGAGTCCCTCTCCTTCATCTGGGTGAGCGACAGGGACGGCGTCATCGGCGATTCCCACAGCTTCTCGACCCCGCTGTCGAAGGGCATCCATACCATCACCCTGGAGGTGACCGCGGAGCCCAGCGGCGCCACGACGACCGTGGTCTTCCAGCTCTCCTCGGAGGACACCGATGTGAGCGAACCGCCCCTCTCCGCCCTCTGGGAGCAGGTCGCCATCATCCTCATAGTCGCCTTCGTGGCCGTGACGCTGCTGCTGCGGCGCTGGCGCGTCAGGATGTAAGGGCGCTCGGCCCGTCTCAGCCCTTCTCCAGCTCCTTGTTCAGGTAGGGTATGAGCCCGCCCGCCTCGGAGATGTCCCGCTCCAGCCCCGACAGGGTGGTGCACTTGTACTCGGCGCCGGTGGTCAGGTCACGGATGACCCCCGTGTCGGCGTCCACCTCCAGGTCGTCGTTCTGGCCTACGTGGTCCACCGCGTCCGACTCCAGGATGGGATATCCAAGGTTGACGGCGTTGCGGTAGAAGATGCGGGCGAAGCTCTTGGCGATGACCACCGATACGCCTGCGTACCGGAGGGTCACCACGGCGTGCTCCCGGGAGGAGCCGCAGCCGAAGTTCTCCCCCGCCAGCAGGATGTCGCCCTCCGAGATGCGCTGGGAGAAGTCCTCGAAGCCCTCCACGCCCGACATGGCCACCTTGCCCATCTCCACCTTGTCGGTGAGGGGCAGGTACTCGCCGGGGTAGATCTGGTCTGTGTCTACGTCGTCGTCGAAGTTCCATGCCTTGCCCTTGAAGACCGTCATCGCTCACACCTCCCTCGGGTCGGTTATCTGGCCGTAAAGCGCGGACGCGGCCGCCGTGGCCGGCGAGCACAGGTAGATCTCGCCGCCCTTGCCTATCTTGCCCGGGAAGTTGCGATTGGACGTTGACATGGTCACGTCGCCCTCGGCGAGCACCCCAGGGTGTCCGATGGTGCAAAGGGCGCACGAGGGGTTGGTGACGATGGCGCCCGCCTCGATGAAGATGTTGTAAAGGCCCTCCCGGACCGCCTCCTTGGCCACGTTCTGGGTCGCCGGGGTGATGATGAGGCGCATGCCCTGGTCCACCCGTTCGTCCTTCAGGATCTCTGCGGCCGCCCGCAGGTCCTCCACCCGGCCATTGGTGCAAGAGCCCACGAAGACCTGGTCGATGTGGGTCCCCAGGAGGTCCTCCACCGGCATCACGTTGTCCGGCGAGTGGGGCGCCGCCACCAGGGGCGGCAGGTCGGTCACGTCGTAGTCCCGTTCCTCCACGTAGGGCGCGTCCGGGTCGGCGTGCCACTCCTCGACCTCCCGGCCCACGGCCTCCGTGAGGTACTCGATCGTCCTGTCATTCGATTCGATGAGACCGATCTTGCCCGACATCTCCGTCACCATGGACATGGTGGTGATGCGAGCGGCCACGTCCATCGTGTCGATGGTGGGGCCCTGGAACTCCACCGACTTGTACAGCAACCCGGCGGTGCCCACGTCCTTGAGGACGTGCAGGATGAGGTCCTTGGCCCCGACCCGGTCCTGGAAGGTGCCGTTCACCACGAACCTGTGGGTCTCGGGGACCTTGTACCACAGCTTGCCGGTGGCCATGGCGGCCACCAGGTCGGTGGTGCCCACGCCGGTGGCGAAGGAACCCACGGCCCCCAGGAGGTTCATGTGGGAGTCGGTGCCGACGATCACGTCGTAGGGTCTCACCATGCCGTTCTCCAGCAGGGTGTGCTGGCCCACCCCGGTCTCGACATCGAACAGGTGGACGCCCGTCTGTTCGGCGAAGTTCCGCAGCAGCTTCTGGTTGTTCGCCACCTGGGCGTCGCGGGCGGGCAGGTGAAGGTCGAAGGTGATGGCCACCTTGTCCGGGTCCTTGACCGGACGGTCGCCGAACATCTCCCGGTAGTCGAGGACCACGTTGGGCCCTCCGAAGTCCCTCATGGCGGCCAGGTCGATGGCGCACCACACCTTGTCGCCGACCGCGACCTCCTCGTTGCCAGAGGCTCTCGCGATGATCTTCTGGATGATGGTCATGCCCATGGGAAACCCTCCTCACCGCGAACGACTCGCGAGGGTAAGAAGGTTAGGGTGGCCTACGGCGGTCCCAGCACCCTGGACACCGCCTCGAACACGCCGTCACCGTCGGTCCACTTGCAGACGTAGTCCGCCTTGGCCGTGAGGGCCTCGTACTTCTTGCTCACCGCCACGCTGATGCCCGCCATCTCGAACATGCTGATGTCGTTCTCGGAGTCCCCGAGGGCGAGGACCTCCCTGGCGGGGATGTCGATGATGTCGAGGGCGTGCTTCATGCCGGTGCCCTTGGTCACGTTCTCGTCGATGATGTGTATCGAGTATCCCGACGACTCCACCCTGACGGGGAAGTCCTTGAGGATCTCGGCCATCCTGCTCATGTCGGGTCCCATCTCGATGGCGATCTCCGTCTCTCGCCATCGCTGGGTCAGCAGGGGCCGCACCTCGGGCATCCGTTCCTTGAGGTGGTCGTAGGCCTCGTCGGCCACCTCACGGTTCGCCAGCAGGTCGATGGTCTCGTTCCAGCTCGCACCCCGATAGGCCACCATGCCCCCGTTCTCGCCCACCAGGGGCCCGCTGGCACCCAGCATCAGGGCGAAGGCCCGGACGGCGGGCATCACGTTCCCCGACGCCAGCAGCACCGGGATGCCCACGGCCTCCAGGCGCATCACGGCGGTGGCCCCCGCCACCGAGAGCCGGCGGTCCGGTGTGGTGAGGGTGCCGTCGATGTCGGAGACGACCGCCCGGATGGGACGGTCGAAGGGTGGCTCGGGTTCGAAGCGCATCGTCGTGTATCCTCCTCAGGGGGTCCTTTGTAGACCGCCACCGGTGACCACGGGTCCGGTGCGGTCGCTGACTATCTTCCCGTCCACCATGCTCAGGCGCCTGGGGGCCCTGTTCGCTATGTTCGGGTCGTGGGAGACCACCACCATGGTCAGGCCCCGGTCCCTGTTGAGATCCTCCAGGAGGCTGAGGATGTGGTTCGAGGTGGTGGAGTCCACCTCCCCCGTCGGCTCGTCGGCGAGCAGGATGTCGGGCTCGTTGGCCAGGGCGCGGGCGATGGCCACCCGCTGCTGCTCCCCGCCGGAGAGCTGGTTCGGGAGGTGGCGCATGCGGTCGGCCAGCCCCACCATGTCCAGCAGGGATATGGCCCGCTTGTGCCTATCGGCCGGGGGCATCTTCGCCTCCCTCATGGGTAGCTCCACGTTCTCCAGGGCGTTGAGGGTGGGTATGAGGTAGAACTGCTGGAAGATGAAACCGATGGTGCCGAGCCGGATGGCGGTCAGGTCCTTGTCCTTGAGGCGCGAGACCTCCCGGCCCATGATGCGCAGGCTGCCGCTGGTGGGCGTGTCGATGCAGCCGATGATGTTGAGCAGGGTGGACTTGCCGGACCCCGAGGGGCCCATGATGGAGACGAACTGGCCCTTCTCGATGGCAAGGTCGACCCCGTTGAGGGCGCGTATCTCCGTCTCGCCCACCTCGTAGACCTTGGTTATGTCACCCATGCGGATGGCAGACTCCCTTTCCTCCGCGCCCACGTCCAAGGTAATGCCCTCCCTCGATTTCCCCCTTTCGATGTCAATGCGTGCTGGTGATGGCCTTGACGATGTTCATGCGGACGGCGACGTAGGCCGGGTACATCGCGAACAGCAGGCCCACGAGGACCACCAAGAACAGGGACCACGCGACGAAGGACGCGCTGAAGCCCAGCTCGATGGTCACCCCGATGTTCGACGATATGCGGTCGGCCGCCCACACCGCCCCGAAGTAGCCCGGCAGGATGCCGGCCAGGGCCCCCAAGAGCACCAGTACCATGGATTCCGTCACTATCTGCGAGAACACCGAGCGCCTCGATATCCCGATGGCCCGCAATATCCCGATCTCCCTCGTCCGCTCGAGGACCGACACGATCATGATGGTGGCCACGAACAGCAGGCCGATGAGCATCGACACCGAGCCGATGGCGACGTAGAACACCTCGGCCAGGACGGTCTCCTGGCGGATGAGCTCCAGCTGGTCATCCTTGGTGTAGACGTCGTCGGCGTACTCGGGGAACTCGGTCCTGATGCGCTCGGCCACCTCGTCCTCCCTTTGGTCCTCGACGGCATCGGGGGTCAGGGCCACCGAGACCAGGTTGGCAAGGTCCACCACCCTGGCACTGGACCCCTGGCCCTCCCAGGCCATGCCCGTCAGGGCCTGGAGCTCGGACAGGTGGCAGATGGCGAAGGACAGGTCCGCGATGCCCGTGAGGCCCGCCCACTCGTGGTCGAAGAAGCCCACGACGGTCATGTTCACGATCCTGTCGATGCCGATGACGGGCAGCGTGTCCCCCTCCTTGAGGTCCGGTCCCCGGAGGTTCTCGGACAGGAGTATCTCGCCGGTGAACGGGCCGTCGTAGGTGCCGTTGCCGAAGAAGGGGTCGTCGGGGTGCTCGAACCAGCTGTCAGGGTCGAAGCGCTCCCGCTCCTGCTCGCCCATAAGCTCCCAGAACTCGGCCGGGACGATGCCGAGGGCCTCGACCACCTTGGGGTATCGGTCACCCCCGCCGTCGGGCACGGGCAACATCACCCGCATGTCTTGGTACAGCGCCGGTGTGGCGAAGTCCACCTCCTGCCACGACGAGATCTTGTCGGCCATGGCGTGGGACCGCTCGATCTTGCCCTGGTCCGGGTTGACCACCAGGTCCTCCCGGGACTCCAGGAGGGGCACCTCCGCCGAGTCCTTGATGCCCTCGGAGACGGAGAACATCGAGATGAGGAGGGCCATGGAGATGGCCACCGCGGCAGCCGTCATGATGGACCGCATGGGCCTGCGCAGCAGGTTGCGCAGGACCACCGGCAGCCGGGACACTGGAGCGCTGAGGGCCAGTTCGTGCGGTGCCTCCACCTCGTTCCGCATCCTCGTCTCACTCCTGCCTCAGGGTCTTGGCGATGTCGATCCTCGTCGCCCAGTATGCGGGTAGCAGCCCCGCGATCGCGCCGATGATCAGTGCCACCAGGGTGACCTCCATGATGACCACGCCGGTCAGCTGGGTGACCTGCATCCCCTCCGGTATCCCGGTGATGGTCCGTTTCAGGAACTTGTCTACGGCCCAAACGTCGAACAGCCCCATGAGAAGGCCGAGGGCGAAACCCACCAGGGATATGATGAAACCCTCCGTCAGCACGAGCTTGAATATCGAGCTCCGGGAGAACCCGATGGCCCGCAGGGCCCCGATCTCCCGGGTGCGCTCCTTGACGGAGATGATCATGACGGTGGCGATGAAGAGCAGCGCCACCACGATGGTTATCAGGGCGATGAGGGTGGCGAAGCCCTCGAAGGTCTCGAAGATGGTCCCCAGGGTGTTGTAGATGTCCCGGTCGGTGCTGACGGTGAGGCGCGGCGAGTACCCGTAGCTGGTCTCCAGCTCCACCTTCACCTCGTCCGCGTCCACACCGTCGGCCAGGTCCACCAGTATCTCCGAGACCGGGTCGTCGAAGCGCTGGAGCATGTACTGCAGCTCGGACAGGGGCAGGTGGAAGGACCGGAACACCGTCCCCTCGAAGTCCGCCACGTACACGCCGACGACCTTGAGGGTCACGCTGTCGTTGAAGGTCCGCGAGGTGGACAGGACCAGCCGGTCGCCTACCTTGAGGTCGGCCTCCCCCGCCAGGGCACGGTTGATGACGATCTCCCCGGTGAAGTTGGCGAAGGCCGCCGGGGTGTAGTTACCGGCGATGAAGGCGGGGTCGTTCCGGAAGGTGTCGTTCCCCACTGAGAAGTAGTCCCCCTCCACGATGGAGAACCCGCTGATATCCCCAAGGGTGTCGGGGATGACGCCGTTGGC
The DNA here is from genome assembly GCA_965369625.1 of uncultured Thermoplasmata archaeon. GTDB lineage: Archaea > Thermoplasmatota > DTKX01 > DTKX01. The sequence continues at coordinate 22,424 of CBDUQW010000025.1, forward strand.
GTTGGCGCCCAGGGACGTGGCACCCTCGTCGCCGCCCATCTTCCGGATATAGAGCTGGCGGCTCGGTGTGTACCTGGGAGCTGTGGAGTCCTGCCGCTCCCCCAGGTCGTCGGCCATCTCCTGGGTCAGGTCCGTGCCCTGGATGAAGTCGACGTTGAAGAAGAGGTAGTTGGAGCCCTTGGGGACGATGAACAGGTCCACCCCCGTGGACTGCACCAGGTCGTCGGTGGACGTGCGGAGCCCCTCGCCTATGGAGAGCATCGTCACCGTGAGGGCGATGGATAGTGCCACCCCGAGGACGGTCAGGACGACGCGCTTGCTGCGTCGGCGAAGGCTCTTGAGAGAGTACACACTGACCGCTTTGGAAATGGGGGGGTGGATATAAAATGGTTCTCACAAGCCAGGCGTCCGGAACCAAGGGCGGCTCAGAAGCCGATGTCGGCGGGTCGCCGGGGGGCCTCGAGGGGCGTGTCGAAGAACTGCCCGAGGAGGCCGGTGTCGTCCTCGACGGCGTCGTTGAAGCCCCGCTCGGGGTAGACGCGCACCACCCTCGTCCACAGGTCCCTCTCCACGGTGTAGGTCCCGTCGCCATCGTCGTCCTCCAGGAGGGTGATGGTGATGGTGGAGGTGGCCAGCTCGCGAACGTCGACACGCACCATGCGGGTCCACGTCTCGCGAGGCAGCAGACGATGCGTCACGTTGATGCGTTCCTGCTCGTAGACCACGCCGTTCTCGTCCACCTGGATCCAGACCTGCAATGTCCCGCTCTCGACCTCGGAGTCCTCGGACCTGATGAACAGGAAGGTGTCCACGTAGTAGTCGGGGAACAGCACGCTGCCGCCGTTGACCAGGGTCACCGACGGCGGGTCGCTGAAGTGGGCCCCGACGGGAGGTTCGGCGGTCATGTCCAGGGTGACCATGTTGGTGCCGAAGATGATGACGCTGACGAACAGCAGGCCCATGATGCCCGAGGTCTGCCAGTGGGAGTAGTTGCACTGCTGCTTGATAAGGTGCATGTCCCGCTCGATGTCGTCGGTCTCGGCGGAGATGGCCCACATGCGGTACAGGCCGCGGACGGGCAGGTAGTAACCGGCCGCCAGCACCGCCCAGATGACCAGCACCACCAGCCACAGGCCGGCGGTGGAGAAGTGGGCCAGGAGCGCCTCGTTGTTGAACACGAGGTAGTAGAAGCTGTAACCGACGATGATGGCGCCCGCCACGAACATGTAGGTGGCGACCTTGAGGCTCTGGGCGATGCCCAGCCTCACCGGGGGCGTCATGACGTTGGCCGCACGGTCCTCCAGGTAGTCGTTGGCCTGGTTGCCGTACTCCATGGCGTAGTGCACCAGGGAGAAGCCCAGGGCGAGGATGGCGATGAAGGCCGTCAGCTCCCCTGCGGCGATCCAGTAGAGGAACAGCAGGGGGATGAAGAAGATGGAGGTTCCCAGGGCGACGGCGTGCCAGATGGAGCCCCGCTCCTTGAAGTTGAGGGGCTTGATGGAGTAGCCGATGCCCAGGAACACGCCCACCAGCACCATGAGGAACAGCATCGGCTCCGCCATGCGGTAGGCCACTATCCCCGCCAGTATGACGGCGACCACTACCTGGGCGATGGTGATGTACAGGAGCCGCTTGGCGCCCAGCACCCTCACCGAGGAGGAGATGTTCCGCTTGAAGCTGTCGTAGTTCTCGTCCAGCTTCCGGTCGGTGTACGCATTGATGGTGAAGCCCGACAGGAACAGCAGCAGGAAGGCCACGAGCCCCAGGATGAGGTTCAACGTGACGAGGGGCACGCCGGGGGTGGCGGTGAGGAAGATGGGGACCAGCATGGCCGGGGCCTCGCCAGGGAAGTACTCGTACCTGCAGGTGTGCAGGTATGCCTTCACCTGGGCCCATAGTCCAGCCATTTATCTACCCCGGGAAATTCGGTTACGTTCTCACATTACTTAATGTTTACTGCGTACGGTGTCTAGGTACTAACGACGCCAGTACACCTTCGGAATGGCGTTTGAGTGGAGCGGAATTCGAACCGAACCGTGCCATGGCGTGTCAATGGGCCGTTCCACGGGGCCTCTCAGAAGCTGTCATCGTCCCACTGGATCTGGTCCCCTCCGATGGGTTCGAAGGTCTCGAGGGAGGCGGTGGAGATGGGCAGGCCCCTGGCGACCATCGAGGGGGCCGACCCGATACGCCTCATCAGGAGGAAGTAGATGAGAAGCAGGGCCACCAGCAGGGCCACGAACATCCCGAAGAGCGCCCACTCGGAGGTGTCGAAGAAGGGCTCCTCGACGACCTCCTTGCCGACGTAGGAGGTGGACGCGCGGTTCCCCACGGGGTCGGGGTTGTCGTCGTACTCCGCCTTGGCCGAGATGGTGTGCAGCTTGCCGTGGTCGGGGACGATGTACGCCACCTGGACCGTCAGCTGGCCGCCCGCCCTGATGTAGTGCACGTTCTCGTAGATGACTTGGTCGTTGTCGGTGATGGTGATCACCACGTTCCGGGCCCGGGAGGTCCCGGTGTTCCGGAAGGTGGCGGATATCGTGACGTTGTTGCCCTCGTACGGGAAGGGCTTGCTCAGGAACAGGTCGCCGGGGGATATGACCACCTTGGAGTTGAGCAGGTAGCAGGTGACGTTGGACCGGGTGGTCCTGCCCGAGGTGTCGTTCACCTCGAGGATCAGCTGGTACTCGCCGTCGTCCAGGGTGCGGGTGTCCCAGATGGCCAGGGTCCCTCCCAGCACCGAGAAGCCCTGGTCGGTGACGATGGGCTCCCACTCGACCCCGTCCTGGGTCCAGTACAGGTTGTACCGGGCGATGTGGGAGTCGAAGGCGGTGCCCTGCACCGGCACAAGGCCGGTGAGCGTCTCGTTCGTCTCGGGGCTGCTGATGGAGGCCGTGGGACTGTTGAGGTCCACGTCGGCCAGGGTCGACACCGGCGTCGCCAGGCGATTGCCCAGCTGGTCGGTGGCGCGCACCCACAGCTCGTGGACGCCGCTCTCGTAGCCCGTCCAGGTCCAGGACCACACGCCGGCGCTGTAGACGGCGGCGGACCAGGTGGCCCCCTCGTCGTCGGAGAGCTCCATGTCGGCCACGCCGCTCCCTGCGTCGATGGCGGTGCCCGTCACCTCGATGACCGGCGTCGAGATCACCGAGGGCAGGACGTCGAAGGCGACGTCGGGCGGGGAGGCGTCCTGGGTGGAGCTGACGGAGATGGACCATCCGCTCTCGTGCTCGAAGGCGTCCCGGGCCCTCGCCCGGTAGTGGTACTCCACGCCGTCGCCGAGGAGGCGGAAGGTGTACTTGGTCTGGCCTATCCAGCCCGAGGAGGCCACGATGTCCGTGAAGTCGGCATCGGTGGCCGCCTCCGCCAGGTACTGCACGCCGCCGACGCCCGCGTCGAAGGAGGGCAGCCACTCCACGGTGTTGGTGGAGCCCGCGGTGTGCTCAGGCTCGGGGTTGAGGAAGGGCACCTGGGGCGCCGATGCGTCCTGGGTGCTGCTGACGGTGACGGACCACTCCGACCGCTGGTCGAAACCGTCGCGGCTCCTCACCCTGTAGTAGAGGGGCGACCCCTCGGGGAGGTCGGTGAAGGTGTGACCGGTCCCCATCATCCACGGGCTGCTGTCCACCAGGGTGGAGAAGGTGGGCACCGAGCTGACCTCCACCATGTACTCGACGCCGCCGACGCCCGCGTCCATCACGGGTCCCCAAACGATGGTGACATCGAGGCCCCTGGTGTGCTCGGGCAGCGGGTCGGGGAACGGCACCGGTGGCGCCGAGGCGTCCTGGGTGGAGGACACCACGGGGCTCCAGGCGGAGGTCCACGCGAAGCCGTCCCTCGCCAGCACCCTGTAGTAGTACGTGGTGCCGTCGGACAGGCCGGAGAAGGTGTACGAGGTGGCCCGCAGCCATCCCGAGTCCTTGTCCACGGTGGACCAGGTGGGGTCCGAGGTGGCCTGGACCTTGTACTCCACGCCGCCGATGCCGGTGTCCATGGACACCGACCACTCCAGGCGGTTGGTGGTCCCCTGGGTGTACAGGGGCTCCGAGGCGAGGTACGGGATCGAGGGCGGGCTCGCGTCGCAGGTGGTGCTCTCTCCCCCGGCCCACTGGGTCATGTGGCCGAAGGCGTCGCGGGCACGCACCCGGAAGAAGATCTCGATGTTCTCGGGCAGGCCCCCGAAGGTGTGGGTGGCGGAGGCGACCCAATCCGAATTGCCTCCCGGGGTGGCGAAGGAGGGGTCGTCGTCCCACATCGCGTAGTACTCCACGCCCGCCACGCCCAGGTCCACTGCGGGGTTCCACGACACCGCCACCGAACGGCCCTTGGTGAACACGGGCAGCTCGTTCAGGGATGGCATGGACGGGGGCGAGTTGTCCTGCTGGCTCCTCACCGAGGGGGACCAGGCGGAGGTCTGGCCCAGGGCGTCCCGGGCGCGGACCCGGTAGTAGAGGTTCTGGCCCTCGGGCAGGTTCGCGAAGGTCCACTCCCTGATGGGGACCCATCCGCTGTTGCCGTTGGGGGAGGAGAAGGCGGGGGTGGTGTCCCACTCCACGTAGTACTGGACGCCGCCGATGCCGGTGTCGATGCTGATGGACCAGCGCACCGTGAGGGTGGTCCCGGGGGAGTACCCGGGCAGGGGCTCCATGGTGGGCCTGCTGGGCGGGGACGCGTCCTGGGTGGACCGCTCCACATTGCTCCAGGGGCTCATGTGGCCGAAGGCGTCCCGGGCGCGGACCCTGTAGTAGTAGGTCGTCCCGTCGGAGAGGCCGGTGAAGGCGGCCGAGGTGGCCGTGCCCCAGCCGTAGGTCCCGACGACGTCGGAGAACGCCCCGTCCGAGGCGGCCTCGGCGAAGTACTGGACACCGCCGATGCCGGCGTCGACCGAGTCGGACCACGAGACGCTGTTCGACGTTCCCTGGGTGAACTGGGGCTCGGCGGCCATGGATGGCTGGGTCGGCGGGCTCGCGTCCTGCTGCGAGTTGCGCACGGCGGACCATGCCGACCGGTGGTCGAAACCGTCGCGGCTGCGCACCCTGTAGTAGTACATCACGCCGTCGGACAGGCCGGAGAAGGTGTGGCTGGTCGAGGTGACCCAGCCCGAGGTGCCGCCCACGGTGGCGAAGGTGCTGGAGGTGCTCCTCTGCACCTCGTACTCCTCGCCGCCAACGCCGGCGTCGGTCACGGCGTTCCAGGACACGGTCAGCGCCGTCCCCTTGGACACCGTGGGCAGCGCCGCGAGGGTCGGCACGGGTGGGGCGCGGTCGTCCTGGGTGGAGCTGACGAAGGCGGACCACGCCGACCGCTGGTCGAAGCTGTCCCGGGACCTGACGCGGTACCAGTACCTGCTGCCGTCGCCCAGGTTGTTCCACGTGTACTCGGTGGAGGTGGTCCAGCCCGAGCCGATGGGGTTGGTGAAGGCGCCGTCGGTGGACAGCTCGTTGTAGTACTCCACGCCTCCCACGCCGCCGTCGGTGACGGGGTCCCAGGAGACGATGTTGGACGTGCCCGGGGTGAACAGGGGCTCGGCGAGCATGCCGGGGACCGGAGGCGCGCTGGCGTCCTGGGTGGACCAGACGATGTTGCTCCACGGGGTGTAGTGGTTGAAGGAGTCCCGGGAGCGGATCCTGTAGTAGTAGGTGGTGCCGTCGGACAGGCCGGATATGGTGGCCCAGGAGCCGTCCAGGCGGTCCAGCTCGCCGGTGATGGAGGAGAAGACCGAGCTGGTCGACCACTGGAGGTGGTAGAGCACGCCCCCCACGCCGGCGTCCTGGGACGCCGACCACGACACGGTGTTCAGCGTGCCTTGGGTGTAGAGGGGCTCCAGCTGCATCACCGGCGTGGTGGGGGGCGAGTTGTCCTGGGTGGAGCTGACCACGTTGGACAGGGGCGACTGGTGGTCGAAGGCGTCGCGGGACCGCACCGCATAGTAGTACGTCGTACCGTCGGCCAGGCCCGAGAAGGTGTAGCTGAGGGCGGTCTGCCAGCCCGAACTGGCGATGGGCGACGCCATGTTGCCGCTGTCGTCCACGTAGACCTGGTACTGCACGCCGCCCACGCCGCTGTCGGTGGAACCCTGCCACTGGACGTTGTTGGTCGTGCCCGGGGTGTACGAGGGCTCGATGCGCATCGAGGGCGTGGTGGGGGGCGAGTCGTCCAGCCGGGACCATCGGGTGGCGGACCAAGAGCTGGTGTGTCCGAAGGCGTCCCTCGACCGCACGCGGAAGAACCACCAGGTGTTCTCAGCCATGTTGGTGAAGGTGTGCTCGGTGGCGGTGGTCCATCCCGAGTTGCCGTTGGGGCTGCGGAAGAGCCAGTCGTTGTCGTACTCGATCCAGTACTCCACGCCTCCCACGCCCGCGTCGGTGGACCCGCCCCACTCGAGGGTCATCTGGTCGCCCGGCTGGATCCAGTCGGGCGCCGGGAAGTTGGGCACCGACGGGGGCGAGTTGTCCTGGGTGGACCGCTCCACGTTGGACCACATGCTGACCTGTCCGAAGGCGTCGCGGCTGCGCACCCTGTAGTAGTACGTGGTGCCGTCGGTCAGGCCGGAGAAGGTGTGGGAGGTCCCGCGGACCCAGCCCGAGGAGGTCGGGGTGGCGAAGGTGGGAAAGGCGCTGGCCTGGGCCTCGTACTCCACGTTGCCCACGCCGCCGTCGGAGACGGCGGTCCAGGTGATCGTGTTGGCCGTGCCCGAGGTGTACTCGGGCTCGGCCGTCAGGAAGGGTGCGGTGGGCGCGCTAGCGTCCTGGGTCGAGGAGACCACGTTCGAATAGGAGGAGACGTGGTCTAGCGCGTCGCGCGCCTGCACCCTGTAATAGTAGGTCCATCCATCCACCAGGCCCGAGAAGGTCCAGGACCGGGATGTGATCCAAGCCGATTCGGAGATCACGGTGGTGAAGGTGTTGGTGGTGGAGATCTCTGCCTTGTACGTGATGCCCCACGAGCCGCCGGTGTCGGTGGAGGCTGACCATCCGACGGTGTTGGTCGTGCCGGGAGTGTACTGGGGCTCTGCCGTCATCACCGGGGTGGTGGGGGCGGTGTCGTCCTGGCGTGACCAGGTGGTGCCCGACCAGGTGCCCACGTTGCCCGCGGCGTCCCTCGCCCGCACCCGGTAGAACCACCAGGTGTTCTCGGCCAGTCCGGTGAAGGTGTGCTGGGTGGCCACGATCCATCCCGAGTTGCCGTTGGGGCTGCGGAAGAAGAAGTCGTTGTCGACCTCGCACCAGTACTCGACCCCTCCCGAGGTGGCATCGGTGACGGCGTTCCAGAAGATGGTGTTGCTGGTGCCAGCGGTGTAGGTGGGCTCGGTGGTGATGGTGGGCGCCGGGGGCGCCGTGGCATCCTGGGTGGACCGCTCGACGTTGGACCAGCTGCCCACCTGCCGGAATCCGTCCCGGGCATGGACCCTGTAGTAGTACAGCGTGCCGTCGGTCAGACCGTTGAAGGTGTGGGTGGTGCCCGTTATCCAACCCGAGGTGGCGGCCACCGCGGCGAAGGAGGGCATGGTGGAGGCCTCTATCTCGTACTCCACGTTGCCCACGCCGGTGTCGGTGACCACGCTCCATGACAGGATGTTGGAGGTGCCCTGGGTGTAGGTGGGCTCGGGGAACAGGAAGGGCGCCGGGGGCGCCTGGGAGTCCATGGTGGTGGACACCCAACCCGACCAGCCGCTCTCCTGGTCCAGGCCGTCCCTCGACCTCGCACGGAAGTAGTAGGTGTTGCCGTCCAGCAGGCCGGAGAAGGTGTAGGTGCGCTCCGACTGCCACAGGCTCTCGCCAAGGACGGGCGAGAAGGAGCCCGAGAGGGCGTACTGGGCCTGGTAGGTGATCTGCCAGATCCCGCCGGTGTCCGAGGAGGCGGACCAGCCGACGGTGATGGAGTTGCCCTGGTTGTACTGGGCCAGGGCGGTCATCGTGGGCACGGTGGGCGGGGAGTTGTCCTGCCGGGACCAGATGATGCCCGACCAGCCGCCCGTGTTACCGACGGCATCGCGGGCCCGTACCCGGTAGTAGTACCAACGGTTCTCCTGCAGGCCGGTGAAGGTGTGCTCCAGCGAGGTGGTCCAGCCCGAGTTGCCGTGGGGCGACCTGAACAACCAGTCGTCGTCACACTCGCAGTAGTACTCCACGCCGCCCGAGGCCGCGTCCGTCCCCGCGTTCCAGTGCACGGTGTTGGACAGCCCCTGGGTGTACGTGGGCTCGCCCACCATGGAGTAGCCCGTGGGGGCGGTGGCGTCCTGGGTGGAGCTGACGATGTTCGACCACGCACCCTCCTGCTGGAACTGGTCCCTTGCCTTGACGCGGTAGTAGTAGGTGGAACCGTCGGTCAGGCCGGTGAAGGTGTAGGTGGCGGAGGTGGTCCAGCCCGAGTCGCCCTCGATGGTGGCGAACACCGACGACAGCGAGGCGTACACCCGGTACTCCACGGTGCCGCCCGAGTTGTCGGTCACGGGGGTCCAGCTGACGACGTTGCTGGTGCCCTGGGTGAACTCCGGCTCCGCCGCCATCGTGGGCGCGGGGGGAGGTTCAGCGTCCTGGGTCGAGGCCACCACTGCCGACCAGGCGCTGACCTGGTCCAGCCCGTCCTTGGCGTGCACGTGGTAGTAGTACATGATGCCGTTCTGCAGGCCGGTGAAGGTGTAGCTCCTCGAGGTTATCCAGGTCGAGGTCTGGAGCGGCGGAGAGAAGCTGGGGGTGGTCCCGATCTCCACCTGGTAGGTGATCTGCCAGATGCCGCCGGTGTCCGAGGAGGCGGACCAGCTGACGGCGTTGCTGGTCCCGGGCGTGTAGACGGGTTCGGCCGTCATGGTGGGCACGGTGGGCGGGGAGTTGTCCTGCCGGGCGAAGATGCGGGCGGACCAGGCGCTCTCCTGGCCCAGGGCGTCCCGCGCCTTCACGTGGTAGTAGTACCAGCGGCTCTCCTGCAGGCCGGTGAAGTTGTACTCCAGCCCAGTGGTCCAGCCCGAGTCGCCGTTGGGGGAGGCGAAGTTCCCCGCGTCATCGTACTCGCAGTAGTACTCCACGCCGCCCACACCGGTGTCGGTGACCGCCGTCCACTGGGCAACGAAGTAGAGGCCCGGGTTGTACCAGTTCACCTGCTTCATCGTGGGTGCCGGCGGTGGGTTGGCGTCCTGGGTGGAGCTGGTGGTGCCCGACCAGTCCGAGACCTGGGAGAACAGGTCGCGGGAACGGACCCTGTAGTAGTAGGTGGTCCCGTCGGTGAGGCCAGAGAAGGTGTAGCTGGTGAGGGTCGTCCAGCCGGAACTGCCAAGGGGCGTGGCGAAGGTGGGGGCGTCATCCACCTCCACCTGGTACCGGTCCGTGCCGATGCCAGCGTCGGTCACCTCCGTCCACTCGATGGTGTTGGTGGTGCCGGCGGTGAAGGCGGGCTCCGTCGCGATGCCGGGGATGGGGGGCGGGGACGCGTCCTGGGTCGATGACTGGATGGCGGACCAGGAGCTCTCCTGGTCCAGGGCGTCCTTGGCCTTGACCCGGTAATGGTAGGTGGAACCGTCCACCAGGGACGAGAATGTGTAGCTGCGGGAGGCCTGCCAACCGGAGGAGAAGTCGGGGCTACCGAAGGCGGCCGAGGTGTCCGTCTCGACCCGGTACTGTATCCCGCCTGAGCCCGAGCCGTCGGAGGATGCCGACCAGGAGACGGTGTTGGAATTGCCCGCGGTGTACTGGGGCTCCACGGCCATCACAGGCGCTGTGGGGGCGGTGTTGTCGTTCCGGGTCCAGGTGAGTATGGATGCCGCACTCCGCTGGTCCAGGGCGTCCCGGGCGCGCACCCGGAAGTAGTGCCACGTGTTCTCGGGCAGCCCGTTGAAGGTGTACGAGAGGCCGGCGACCCATCCCGAGTTCCCGTCGGGGGAGGGGAACCAGGACTGGGTGTCGTACTCGGCGTAGTACTCGATCCCGCCCACCCCGTCGTCGGTGGAGGCCAGCCACTCGAAGGTCACCGAGAGACCCTGGGTGTACGTGGGCAGGGTGACGGCGTTGGGCCTGGTGGGGGCCGAGTTGTCCTGGGTGGAGGACACGGGGGGCGACCAGACCGACTCCTGGGAGAAGCCGTCCCTGGCCTTGACGCGGAAGTGGTAGGTGGTCCCGTCGGTCAGGCCCGCGACGGTGACGGAGGTCGAGCCTGACCACGCGCCGGTGCCCAGCACGGTGTTGAAGGTGGGGTCGTCGGTGTACTGGGTCTGGTACTCCACGCTGCCTATGCCCCCGTCGGTGGAGGTCCCCCACGTGATGGTGTTGGAGGTGCCCTGGGTGTAGGCGGGTTCCGGCACCACGACGGGTACCGAGGGGGGGGAGGAATCCTGGGTGGAGGAGACGCCGCCGGACCAGACACCCAAGTTGCCCACCGCGTCGCGACCGCGCACGTGGTAGTGGTAGGTGGTGCCGTCGGCGAGGCCGATGAAGGTGTATGAGGTGGTGGAGATCCAGCCCGAGCCGTAGATCACGCTGGTGAAGCCGGCGTCGGTGGCGATCTCGACGTAGTACTCGATGCCTCCCACGCCGGTGTCGCTGCCCGCCGTCCAGGAGACCGCCCTGGTGGTGCCCTGGGAGAATGCAGGCAGCGCGTTCATGATGTAGCCCGAGGGAGGGACGTTGTCGGTGACGGTGACGGTCACGGTCTGGCCCGAGTCGATGTTGGCCGCCTTCAGGCCGGACAGGCCTCCCTTGGAGACGGAGAAGGTGTGGGGGGTGTCGCTGGTGGTCCCAGTGCTGTCGATCTCCAGCTGCTGGATGGCCAGCCATTCGACCCAGCCGTTCGCGTCCAGCGTTCCGGAGTCGACGGTGGTGCTTCCCACGTCCTGGACGGTGTAGGTGCCCGTCGGGATGTCCGACCCGTCCTGCCACACGCCGTGGAGGTCCACGTACCAGTGGACGCGGACGTACGAGCCCGCCCCCGTGACCTGGGCGCTGGTGGTGGAGAAGCTCACGTTGGTCAGCTCGAGGAGGGAGGTGCCGCTCACGTCCACGTCCCGGGTGGTGGAGGTCGAGATGGTGCCGTTGTACGTGCTCACGCTACCGCTGGTGTCGACCAGGATGCCGATACCCGCCCCGCTGATGAGGAAGTCACTTAGGGTGGGGGTCCCGCCCGCGACCTCGAGGCCGTTGGAGGTCCCTCCGATGGCGGTGAGGTCGGAGACGGTCCCCGTGGACGAACGCATGAAGAGGCACGTGCTCGCATCCTCGACCCAGCAATCCGACGCGCTGCCGCTGAACGAGTTGAGGTAGATGCCGTTGGCGGAGCTGTCGTACACCTCCACGTTGCTGATGGTGGCGGAGGTGATGTAGGCGTAGATGCCGTTGGAGGAGCAGTTACCCACGGTGCCGCCCGACAGCGTGGAGCCCGAGAAGGCGCGGTTCAGGTAGATACCAGTAGCGGCGTCGTCGACGTCGTTGTTGGTCAGGGTGGCGACGCACCAGTAGGCCTGGATGCCGTAGTTGGTGGACGATGTAACGGTGCAGCCCGAGATGTCGACGGGGCTGTTGCGTCCGTAGATGCCGTTGGCGCAGTCGGTGACGGTGCAGCCGGATATGTCCGACTCGGCGCCGTACGTGTAGATCCCCCAGGAGGTGCACGAGTCCACGTCGGTGTCGGTCACGCTGGGGAAGGAGTAGTACGCGATGACGCCGTAGGTGGCGTCGTTGATGGTGCACCCGTTCACATCGGTCGAGGACTGGTACAGGTACGCCCCGTACGAGATGGGGTCGTCGATGATGGTGTCCTCGATGGTGGGCGAGGCGTAGTAGGCGAGGATTCCGTAGTAACAGTCGGTGATGTTGACCTCGCTCACGGCGCAGGAGGAGGAGGCGAGGTACAGGCCGCGCTGGTACAGGCTGCCGCCGAACCCGCATTCCTGGAGGTCGCTGTTGTTCATGTACAGCTCGCCCCCGTCGTCGACGTAGAACACGTGGTTGTAGCTGGTGTCCACGGCCGTGATCAGGCTGGCATCCCCGGTGGTCGAGCTGTCCGAGTCCATGTCGTATATCTCGAACCGACCCCCGTCCTCGACATGGATCGAGTACCTGTTGGACGAGGTCGAGTTCATCTTGAGGGTGACGTTCCGGAACGTGAGCAGACCACCGTCCTTGACCGTCAGGTCCCCGGTCAGGATGATCTCCTCGTTCTTGCGTTCGATGACGTCACCGTCGTCGATGTCCCAGTCGCTGTTGATGTAGGTCGGCGCGGCGACGGTGGACGACGGCACAAGGGCCAGCATCGCGATGACGGCCACGACTGTAATAGACGCTAAGAGAATCCAAGCTATGCTTCGACGGTTCACGGGAGCTCCTCCTATTCCCTATTCCATCGTTTGTCAGAGGACCCAGGACCTCCGACGAAGGCCATCCAACGCGATGGGGTGGTATAACCTTTTCCATATGCGTACCGGGACCGATAATCGCATCCATTGGCGCGGATAGCACGAGGGGAACGGTAAAATACTCCAGAACTTATTCAAATCCTGGGGTTGCAGGCCAATGGCTTCTGGGTCCGCGGGCGCTGACGTATTGATGGCGTACTGGGTCATCATCATCATATTGATGGTGATCGTGGTCATCACGCTGTACAAGGCCATCAAGGTGATCAGCCCGGACCAGGAGGGGGTGCTCCTCGTGCTGGGCAGGGAGACGCGGACCCTCAAGCAGGGCCTCCACCTCGTCCCCCCGTTCATCTCCAAGGTCGAGGTCGTGGAGGTGGGATACCAGGCCATCGACATGCCCAAGCGGGACTTCCGCACGAGGGACAACTTCCGGGTGGAGATCGATATCTTCTTCACCCTGGACGTGGAGGAATCGTCCAAGGCCGCGCTGAAGGTCTCGGACTACAAGCGCGCCTCCATGCACGGGGTCGAGGTGGCGGTGGCCGCCCTGCTCCTGGAGACGGACCTTCCAGACCTGATGGGGTTGCATCCCGACGTGACCGAGGACATCCGGGCGGACCTGGACGGGGCCACCCTCCCCTTCGGGGTGGTCATCCGGAAGGTGGACCTGCGGGACATCCGGCCCGGCGACCAGGGCAGGAGGCACCTGCGCGAGCTGGCGTCGGTGGGTCCCACGGGGGTCGCGAGGGCCCCCATCCCCGACCCCGGGTCCTCTAGCCAATCCCGCAGGGGCGGCATCTGGGTCGACCAGCGGGGGGCCAACCTCGCCAAGGTCAGGAAGGCGTTGGACATGCTTCCCTCCGGACTCCCCCAGTCCCTCTGGGGCTGGCACGTGGACGAGCTGGCGGTGGCAGTCGTCGACGGGGACAAGCGGACCACGTCCACCGGGGCGACGGTGGTCAAGGTCGACGGAACCTGGTACCACGCGGACCCTGATGACATCTCCCTCTTCCTCAAGGAGTGGAGGGAGGGATGAGGCGCACTCGCTCTCGGTTCTGGCAACGCCACCTTGATGAACATCGGTGCGTTCCCTGAACAAGACATAATATCCAGGACCTCGATTCCCCGCTTCGAGCGGGTGGACCATATGGACGAGGAGGAACGGGCCGAGAGGATCGCCAGGGTGAAGGAGAAGCTGGGCTTCCTTCCAGGCGGGGTCCCGCCGTCGCTGTGGAACCACAACAGGGAACAGCTGGCCGAGGCCATCGTGGACGGAGAGAAGCGGACCGCCGATTCCGGCATGCCTCTGGTCAAGATAGGCGACACGTGGTACTACAACGACTCGGGCGACATCGTGACGTTCCTGAGGGAGTACAAGGACTAGGCCCTCCAGCACACGGTCCGGACCGCGACAACTAGATATAGCGAATTTGGCGATAGGGTCGCGAGCAGGGGGGATCGCCTTGGTGGGCCCTGAGGACAAGAAAGAGGAAGTTGAGGACTTCGAGCCTGTGGAAGAGGAGGAAGAGGAGTTCGAGTCCGTCGAGGAGGAGACCGAGCCCGAGAAAGTGGAGGAGTTCGAGACCTTCGACGAGGACGCACCCGCCGAGATCGACAGCTCTGGTTTCAAGACCAAGGGCGGAGAGATCCCGGACTACGAACCGACCGTCGACGAGGTCCTCTCCTTTGCCATGGGCAAGACCAAGGACCCATCGGAGCCCGTGGAACCGAAGGCGGTGGACACCTCCGCCGGCGACAGCCTCGTCTCCCTCCTCTCGAAGACCCATATCTCCGAGGAGGGGGATGAGGAGGTAGCGGAGGAGGACCCCGCGGAGGAGGAGATGAGCGAGGACGAGGCCAGCGCCGAGGTTGAGGAGGCCCTCGACAAGCCCCTCGAGGACCCGGGGGAGTCCGACGGGGGGGAAGGGGACGAGCTGGCGGAGATATTCGACGACGAGGAGGAGAAGGAGTAGCTCCCCGGCCAGCCCCGTCGGTCCTGGTACGATGGATGGGTGGTAGCCCCGGGCAGATTCGAACTGCCGTCGCGAGGTCCAGAACCTCGCATGATTGACCACTACACCACGGGGCTACGGAAGTGTCGCTGGAAAACGCTAGGCCCTACTTATTCCTTTCTGTCGGGTCCGCCGTCGGTGGACGCGTCGGACAGCCGGCCGACCACCCACTCGCGGTCCATGCTCGCCAGGAAGAAGCCGGCCCTGGGCCCCTTCTGGCGGCCCAGCATCGACATGTAGATGGCGCCGAAGGCGTCCCGCGCCTGGAGGTCCACATCCTTGGACACGTTGAACACCACGTCCTGGACGGCCTCGCCCTCCCATTCGACCGAGGAAAGCCCCTCGGCGAGCCTGGCGAGGTATTCCCTCTGTTCTCCTGACAGCATCCCGCGGGTCTCTGGCGTGAGCTCCTCCAGAAGGGCGAAGCGCATCGCCTCGGGGGCGAAATCCCTCACCCAGGCCCGGGCATTGTTCGCCTTGGCCCTGATGTGCTCCAGGTGCTCCTCGGGCACATCCTTGGTCAGCTCCCCCGTGCGTTGCAGGGCCGCGACGAGGTCGTCGAACTCAGGGTACAGCTGGACCAGTGTGAGCAGGTGTCCGTACGTGACCTGGACCAGGTCCTCCCGCGGAGGCATCGACGTCAGGGAGAGCTCGTACAGACGCCTCATGTCCTCCGGGTCCTCCCGTGGCGCCGTCTCCTCGAGGCCGTAGTATATGCGCTCCACCCGCTCGAACTCATCCACCAGCTGGGGGATCTTGCCCCAGTCGAAGTCCTTGTGCTTCATGGGGTCCGTCCGCACCAGCACGTAGCGGACCACCTCGGGCGGGACGGTCTCCAGCATCTCCTCCAGGGTGACCACGTTGCCCTTGGACTTGGACATCTTGCCCCCCTCCACCATGAAGTGCTCGTACTCCAGGGGAACGGGTTTGGGATAATCGAAGATGCGCTCGATGATGACCGAGGCGGTGTCCCAGCTGCCTCCAGCAGCCGCGTGGTCCTTTCCGAAGGGCTCGCAGGTGATCCCGAGGAGCTTCCAGCGCCCGGCCCAGTCCAGGCGCCACGACAGCTTGCCCTGGTCCAGCTCGGCGGCGCCCTGGTGGCCGCACCCCTCGATGGGGCGCTTGCCCGCCACACCCCCCTCGCAACGGTAGAGGACGCGCCCGTCGTCGTCGACGCCGTACGCCTTGGTCGTGGCGATGCGCCCGCAGCTTTCGCAGACCACCTGGAAGGGAAGCCAGTCGTCGGGTCGCTTGGAGCCCGAGATCTCCTCGAGTATCTCCCTGGCCTCGGGCGCCCTCTCCAGGGCCACGCGGATCAGGTCGACGGCCTGGCCGCCGAGGTAGAGGTCCGAGCCAGACACCTCCACCGGGTGGACGCCCACCCTGTTGAGACCCTCCAGGAAGGGCTTGACGAAGTGCTCCACGTAGGGCTCTCCCTCCAGGTCGGGCAGGCTGCAGACCGGCTTGCCCAGGTGCTCCTCGAACTCCCTGGGGAGCTGTGGGGGCAACGAGCGCAGGGGGTCCATGTCGTCCTTGATCCAGATGACCTCGGCCTCGCCCCCCTTGTCGATGACGGCCCTGGCCACGATGTCGGCGAAGATGACGTCGGCGGCGCTTCCGATGTGGGGCTGGCCCGAGATGGAGGTGCCACTGGCGACCCTGTGATGACGGCCCCTCTCAAGGAGCCTCTCGGCGACCACGTCAGCCCAGTGCAAAGGAGGCACCCTCGCGTGCTCAGAGCACCGTGCGGGCGCGCACCAGCGCCCGGAGCGGTACCCCGTCGATGCTGTCCCTCGAGGTCTTGTTGACCACGACCACGGCGAGGATCGGGTTGGCCCCCGCCTCCCGCAGCAGTCCTAGAACCTGGGTCATGGTGGTGCCCGTGCCTATCACGTCGTCGACCACCACCACCTTCTTCCCGGCGACGCTGGCGAAGTTGGATGACAGGATGCCAACATCCTGGTGGTCACCGATGTGGGGTCGGACGACAACCAGGTCGGTGTCGAGGCTGCTGGACATGCTTGTGGCGAAGGGTATGCCGTTGATGGCCACCCCGCACACCGCGTCCATCTCCTGGTCCATCTTCTCCATCTCCTCGATGACGATGTCGACCAGGACCTCGGAGATGAGGTTGATGCGCCTACCCCTGACACCGATGGACCGCCAGCCTATCTTGACGTCCGCAGGGGGTGGGGTCTCCTTCTCCAGCTGACGGGTGACCAGCCAATCAACGGTGGCAACGGAAACGTTCAGCTCCTGGGCTATCTCGGCGACGGTCAGTCCCTTCGCCTTGAGCTCCATGGCGTTGCTCAGCCATTTGTCAGTGCCATTGTCATCGGGCATCCATATCGCCCCCTCGCTGGGCCGATTATGCGCGGGGACGTATAATAAGGTTCGCTGTGCAACCAGGGGGGGCCAGGATCTGCCTCCCCAAACTCAAGGAAAACTTGTTCATAGCCGTAATATGATTCCTATGGAACTCACAGGATTACACACGAAACCCCTAAACTCGTGCTCCAATAATTACAATTCACGTGACAAGGGGATTAAGAAGGTTATCAAACTGATGATCTCTGTACCTTCTTCAGATGGAACCAGAAAAGGACGACCCAGATAACGATTGTCGTTATAAGCAATCCTAGGACGAATCCACCTGTAAGGGAGGCTCGTGTATTCAATCTCAAAGTCAAATCTGCTGTTTCAGTTCCTTCATTATCAAACATAAAATTATAAGATCGTCCAGGTCGCTGCCTGTATACCCCCTCCGCTGAATTACCAACCCCAGAGGAGATAGTCGTTGATTCATCTGAACCATCAGAAGCGTAGGTATACAACTCATACTCAAGGGGTTGAGTGGATTCCCAGGACCATTGGTATACTGTGCCGTCCCTCCCTACTTGACCATAAGTATATCCAGTTCCTGGCTCGATGGATTCCTCGATAACATCCACCATCGTGATTAGGATAATCAAGAAGTAAACGACGAATATAATTGGGGTGAATGCAGCTGGATGAACCCTGTACCCCCTGATAATCATTGCATGAAATACTATCCTTCAGTCTATTTATCTGTGGCGGTTGTGACAACACTAGGATGCTATAGCGTCAAGAAACCGTTGGATGTAATGCATATCGGGACATAATTACCTGC
>CBDUQW010000026.1:0-39797 GCA_965369625.1 uncultured Thermoplasmata archaeon
GTACGCCTCCAGCGCCCCGGCGTCCCCGGCGATGTACGCCGCGGACGCCTCCCCGGCCATCCTGCCGGCCTCCAGGGCCTGATGGATGCCGCCGCCTGTGATGGGATGGGTGTGGCCCGCCGCGTCCCCGGCCAGGAGGGCGCGTCCATGCACCATCGGCAGGGGACCTCCCACCGGTATCAGGCCGCCGGTGGACGATATCGGGTCGCCGACCCTGTCCCCCAACATCTGGAGGAAGGCGGCAAGGGCGCCCATGGGGCTGGCACCCAGCGAGACATCGACGCCGACGCCGATGTTCGCCACATCGCCCTTGGGGAACAGCCACGCGTAACCTCCGGCGAAGGCGGGGTCCAGGTATACCTCGGTGTCCTGACCGGGGTCCTCGAGGGGAACGGTGACCTGATTAGCCACCAACATCTTGCGGTTGATGACGCCCAGGGCGGCGCCCACCGTGGACCGGGGTCCGTCCGCCCCCACGAGGACGGTGGCACCGTGGGTCGATACCTCATCCTCCCTCGTCATGGTCACCTGGTAGCTCCCGTCGGTCCGGGTCTCGATGGAGGTGACGCGGGTCCCCGCCATGGCCGTGGCTCCCCCTTCGCCCGCACGCTCCCAGAGGACCAGGTCGGCCACGTCCCTGTTCAGGATGCAGCCTGGGCTCCTCCGGACGCTGGCCTCCTCGCCCATGATGAAGGTCCTGGTGCGCTCCACGTCCTGGGCGATCGCCGCCTTCGGGAACCAATGGTCCAACACCACCTTACGGGCAAGGTACTCGGCGCACTGGACCGGGCTGCCGATGGTCTCCCTCCGGTCCACCACCAGCACCCTCGCGCCCGCATCCGCGGCCGCTAGGGCGGCGCAGGAGCCCGCGGGGCCTCCGCCCACGACGAGCACGTCCCAGACCTCCTCCGCCGTCATCCTCAGCCCTCCAGTCCCTTCTCCTCTGCGAAGAGCGTCCTGCGCTCGGCCTTCCTTCTCTTGATCACCTCGTCGACCTCCCCGGGGCCCCTATCGGAGCCGGGCGCGCCGCTGGCGAACAGCTTCTCCAGCACGTCCACGTTGAGGGCCGTCTGGCCCTCGAAGTCCCCCAGCTTGGCCTCCTTCTCCTGGTCCAGCTCGAAGCAGGAGGTGTGCTCGACGTCGATGAGGAGGCCGGACACGCCCGCCCGCTCCATGTCCAGCCAGTGCTTGGCGAAGAAGGGCTCGCAGCAGCATCCCAGGTAGGAGCTGATGCCCCTCTCCCTCATGTCGTCGAGGACGGACATCAGGTGCTCGAAGTTGACGATGGTTATGGGCTCCATGTTGTTGCGGCGCGCCAGTTCGTAGGCCACGCCCACGGTGCAACCCCCGCACTCGATGCAGTCCTCGTCGTACCGGAGGTCGCATCCCACCCACTTGGCGCAGTACGGGAGGAGGACGACGCTGGCCTCGCCCATGTGCTCCAGGGCGTCGTTCACCTCGTGGATGGAGGAGGCCTCCGCCGCTGTGAGGCCCAGGGCCTCCAGGTCCCGCTTGCGGACGGCGGCGCCGACCGCCTTGACGAAGTCCTCCGCCGTCACCCCGGGGGTGTCCGGCCGATGGTCCTCGAAGAAGGACCTGATGCGCTCCTCCATCCTCACCACGGGGCAGTTCTTGAGGGCGGCCTCCAGGTCCAGCACCGTGGTGTCGGGGAAGGCGAAGAAGTCGCCGGTGATCAGCGCGTACTTGATGATGCTCCTCCTGTCGTCCAGCAGGAGGCTGGTCCTTATGAGGCCACCGGGGGCCTTGTGGACGGAGTACAGCATCCTGTCGTTGTTCATGGGCCTCCTGACCCGGTCGACCCAGCCCTCGGAGCGGAACTCCGCGAGGTTCGTGTCCAGGTACCGGGCCTCCCAGTCCGTCAATGGACCCGGTCCGAACTCGGCATCCAGGACGCTGGCGAACCCTGCCGCCACCGCCTCCTTGATCCTCGGGAGGGGCGGTGCCTCCCCCATCAGCCACTGGAGGCAGGTGACCCGGTCGCGGATGGAATCTATCTCCTTGTCGCGGAGCTTCTCCGTGGGTATGCGCAGGGCCCGCACCATGGTGTCCACGTCGAAGTCGACCAGGAGGGTGCCCTGGAAGAGCATCGCGCCCCCCGACTCGGTGCCGCCCGTGCCCGATATCTTCCTCCCGTTCACCTCCACGTCGTTGACGGGGCGGAAGGTGGCGTCGATCCCTATGTCCGCGAGGGCCTCGATGAGCCCCCTGCACATCAGCTCGTTGAGGGAGAGGGCGTCGCCTGGCAGGCCCTCCTTGGAGGCGATGACCTCCCAGCCCAGCTGGGTCCGGTCGAAGAAGATGGCGCCGCCCCCGGTGAGGCGTCGGTTGATGTCGATGCCCTGCTCCTGGCAGTACGGGACCCTGACCTCCAGGTCCACGGCCTGGTGGTATCCGACCAGCACGGCCGGCGGGGAGAACTGCAACAAGCGGAGGGTGTTCGGCACCCGGTCCTGGGCCCTGGCCTCCAGCACCGCCTTGTCAAGGCACATGTTGGTGGCGGCGTCCGCCACGCCGGTGTCCAGAAGTCTCCAGGTCCCGCTCATCGCCCTCACCCCGCTCCGGTCAGAACTGGGTCCTGACCAGGGCCACGTCCTCCTCGTTCGGCACGAAGGGATAGTTCCGTAGCATTCCCTCCGCCGCCTGGGAGGGGGTCTCGTTGGCGAAGGGGCGGTTGCAGCCGGGGCAACCGGTGGTCATGAAGGCGTGGCCCTCCTCGACCATCCGGTCCACGTCCGCATCGGGGAGCCCGAAGTCGGTCAACGTCCCCTCCTCGAAGGTCATGCCGTCGGCACGGCCCAGTCCGGAGTCGATGATGTGCCGGGCCATCTGTACCCTCCGGTAGGTGTCCATGGGGGGCTGTTCTCGGTCCGCCATCGGCGAATCCGGTTCGGGGTAGAAGCTGAAGAGGTGCACCCTCGCCCCCATGTCGTAGCACCGCTGGATGAAGCCGATGGACTCCTCCTCCGTCTCGCCGAGGCCGATGATCAGGTGGACACCGACGGGGTTCGGGCCTCCACCCATCACCTCCACCGCATCACGGATGCCCTGCAGGTAGCGTTCCCACGTGTGGGGGCCCCGGGCACCCTTGCCGCGGATCTGGTCGAAGAGCTCGGGGGTGGAGCAGTCCACGGCGACGGTCAGGTTATCCGCCCCGGCCGCCTTGACGGCCTGCATGGCCTCCTTGTCGAACACCGTGGGGGTGACAATCGTGGATATCGTCATGTCCGTCTCCGCGCGGATCCGCCTCACTATGCGGACCATGTCCCCCGGGGCCCGCTGGTGACAGATGGAGCCCACGCACACCCGGCAGATGAAATCCTTGCGGGCCGCGGCCTCGTTGATGGCCTCTATGACCCTGTCCAGGGGGTAGCTGGGCCATGCCACCCTGATGAGGGAGCGGCAGTCCGGGGTGTCGGAGATCTCCCTGCCCTGGCCGCAGTACTGGCAGTTGGCCAGGCAGCCCTCGTCGTACTCCATCAGGAGGTTGATGCAGCCCAGCTTCGCGTTCCTGTAGAACAGGCCTCCCTTGAGGCCCAGGGTCATCGCTGCCGCGAGGCTCATCCGCACGTTCTCCGGTGATGCCATGTGGTCTTCCTCCGTTCCCGGCGACGGCTCGGCATGAACGGCCACCGGATTGCTTATAGCTTTCGACTGAACCGATACAGGCTCCCCAGCTCCCAGGCACCCAGTCTCCCGGGCTCCCCTCCCAGGCTCCCGGGCTCCCGGCCTCACTCCCTGGGCTTCTTGGGCAGCGTCCTGACCAGCAGTTCGTTGATGTCCATCACCTGGACCTTGCCCAGCTTCTCCTTGCGGGCCCGGTCGGCGGCGATCTTCAGGTTGGCCTTGCACGACGGGCAGGAGGAGACGATGACCTCGGCCCCCACCGAGAGGGCCTCCTTGACCCTGCGCAGGGCGATGTCGGAGCTGAGGTCCAGGTCCGAGGCCTTCAGGCCGCCGCCGCCACCGCAGCATGTGGCCTTCTCCCTGTTGGTGGGCATCTCGACGAAGTCCAGATCCGGTATCGATCGGAGGATGCGGCGTGGCTCGTCGAAGATGCGCAGGTGACGGCCGATGTCACAGGGGTCGTGCCAGGTGACCCGCTTGTTGAAGGGCCTCTCGGGCTTGAGCCTTCCCTCCTGGATCAACCGGTCCAGGTACTGCACGCCGTGCAACGCCTCCGGTACCACCTCAATGCCGTGCTCCGGGTATATCTTGGCGAAGGCCTTGTCGCAGCCCGCGCAGGGGGTGACGAGGATGGGGGCGCCGCACTCGTTGATGCGTTCCGCGGCGCCGTGGGCCAGGTCGTGGAACGCGGGCATGCCGGTGATGTAGGCCACGTAACCGCAGCATCCCTCCTCCGTGCCCAGGGACGTGTAGGTGACGCCGGCGGCGTCGAGCACCTTCATGAAGGCGGGGAGGGTCTTGATGTCCTGGTACGAGTTGACGCAACCCGCCCAGACCAGGATGTCCGGCTCACGGTCGTCGCCCTCTCGGACGAGGCCCACCGCGTCCTCGGGGAACAGCTCGTCCCTTCTGCTGGCGGGCTCGTTGAAGGGGTTGCCCTCCGCCCTCAGGCTGTCCTGCATCATCACGTGGGCCTCCATGGGCTCGTAGCCCAATTCCCAGAACTTGGCCCGCATGTCGGCCCACACGTCGCACAGGGGGATCTCCGCCTGGCACACCTCCTGGCACTGGCCACAGAGGGTGCACTCGAAGATGCGCTTGTACATGTACCCGTCCACATCGGTCCGGCTCTCCATGTACTCCTTGGCGAACACCATCTTGCCCTTGGGCGCCGCGCTCTCCCAGCCCCGCTCGGTGTACACCGGGCACCCGTCACGGCAGTACGCGCACGATACGCAGGTGTAGATGTGCTCCATGTAGTCGGTCAACCTGGCGTGGACCTCCTCGGGAGGGACCGCCTTCTGGGTCGACCTTCCCCCCAGCATCCCCATGAACGGGGTGGCGATACCGAAGATCATGGCGTAGCGGTAGTGGAGGTAGATCTTCCCCGGGTTCATCATCGCTTCGGGGTCCACCGACCGCTTGAAGGCGAATATCCTCTTGAGCCGCTCCCTGCCGAAGTAGTTCTGGGCCTCCTTGCCGAGGAAGAGCCCCGTCTGGTAGGTCCGACCTCCGTACTTGCGGGCGATCTTGAGCATCTTGATGGGGATGCTCCAGGATGACATGTAGTTCATGCCTCCCACGTCCCGCTCGTCCACCAGGACGTAGATGCGGACGGCCACCTCCTCGTCGTTGGCCAGGGTGGCCTCGACGCCGAAGGTCTCGCCCTTCAGCTTCTTGTAGATGACCTCCAGGTACTCGAACATGCGCGACGTGGGGACGTAGACCTCGCCGGTGACGACGGAGGGGCCCAGCTTCTTGATGCGGAGGGGCAGGTACCGGCCCTCCCACGCCTCCTGGGCGTCCAGGTGGAGACGGCCGTTGTGCTTGGCGGCCACGGCCTTGAAGGCCTCGGGGTCGTAGCGGCTCCTCGGGATGCCGATGAGCAGCGTGTGGTGGGCCCCGGTCATCGGCTTGCCCAGGGCCGCGTTCTTCAGGGCGACGAAGTCGTCCATCTCAACGTTCAACGTCCAGATGGGAATGGTCCCGATGACCTCCCGGAGGGCGGACTCCATGTCGGGGATGCTGGTAAACTCGATCTCCACGGGCACCGTCTCGTCCAGCTCCCGCACCTTCAGGGTCGCCTTGGTGATGAACCCGGTGATGCCGTAGGCGCCCAGCACCATCTTGAGCTGGTCGCCCTCCAGTTCCCAGACCTCGCCGTTGGGCACGACCAGCTCGACGGCGGCCACGTTCTTGTCGATGGCCCCGTACTCGAAGCTCCCGTGTCCCACCCCCGAGGAGGCTATCCAGCCTCCCACCGTGGACGAGGGTGCCGACGACGGGAGGGCCCGGCAGGCGAGGCCCTGGGCGTTCAGCTCCTCCTCGAGCCCCTCCCAGATGATGCCCGCCTCCACCGTGACGGTGAGGTTCTCCCTGTCGACCTCCAAGATGCGGTTCATCCTGAGCAGGTCGACCACGATGCCCTTCTTGGTCGGCACGGCACCTCCCACGCCTCCGGTGGCGGCGCCCCGGGGGGTGAGGGGGATGAGCTCGCGGGCGCTTAGCCGGGCCACCTCCTGCACCTCCTCGGTGGAGTTGGGCTTGACCACGGCGTCGGGCACCCTATCGATCAGCAGGTCGATCATGCCGAGTCCCAGCACATCGGGGAGCACGGCCAGGTCACGGGAGTAGAGCTTCCTCTCGCTCTCTTGGAAGGATACCCTGTCGCCGAATATCCTCTTGAGCTCCGCCCTCATCGTCAGGCCCCCAGGGTGTACTTCTTGTACATCGTGTAGATGATGATCAGTACCTTGTAGCCCACCAGTGTCAGGAATATCATGACGTTGAACATGAACACGCCCAGGAACATGTCGGGAGCGTCCAGCTCTATCGACGCGTACATCAGGGCGGCGTAGACGGCGAGCAGCCCGGCCACGACGTAGATGCCCATCTCCGAGCGCTTGATGAACAGCATGAACAGCACCAGGCCCACCACCAGTCCCAGGACCGCGGCCACCCCCAGGAGTATCATCCTGCTGCCCCATGTGCCCACGAGCCAGTCGAGGAGCTCGATGGCAATCCACGCGACGATCAGGAGCAGGATGGTGACGAACAGCACCCAGCCCCTGGTCTGGAAGAAGGCGGCCACGAAGGATATGACCAGGACGAGGATGGTGACCAGGATGATGACGAAGAGGGGCGATGGGAAGTCGCCGAGGCCGTCAGGGTTGGTCACGGGGTTGTCGAGGACGGAGATGATTATCCAGGCGGTGACGCCCGACAAGAGTGCTATGAGGGTGGGCATCCACACGTAGTACATCATTCGGTACAGGGGCGTTCCCCTGCCCCAGCCCCTCACGCCCGCCTTGGCGGGGCTCGGGACGGGACCCAGCTCCCACATGGAGACCATCGGGGCCAGCTTGTATATCACCGTCAGGACGCCGGCGAACAGGGCCAGCATGCCCAGGGCGATGCCCCACTCCGACAGCGAGGGCTCGTACACCCCTCCCTCGATGGGCATCGTGTGGCCCGAGAGGCCGGGCACAACCACCAGGTAGGCCCTCAGCCACAGCACGCCGAACACCAGGGCCGAGGCGGCAAGGAGCGCCTTGGGGTTGCGGCCGCCTGGAAGGGCGACCAGGATGGCCGGGAGTATCAGGCCGATGATGAGCAGCGTCCAGGTGAGGTACATGTACTCGCCCGTCCACAGCTCCCCCGCCAGGGAGACCGTCGCCCCATCCACGGTGTGCTCCGCCAGCTGGATGGTGATGGCGGATATGATGAGATTGATGATTATCAGGATGAGCAGCGCCCGGGAGAGCCCCTTGATGTGACCGTCGCCCAGGGGGTCGCGCAGACGGAGGCGGACGGTCAGCATGGCCGCGACCGCGGTGGCGAGAGCGAAGGCGGCCAGCAGGCCAGCGCTGATGAAGTAGGGACCGGCCATGGCGACGTTGTAATCGGGCTGGGGCTCGATCCCGTCCAGGGTCCAGGTGAGCGCGGTGTGGACCAGGAGCACGGCGAAGGCGGCGATGACACCGACCACCAGGGCTATACGCCTGACGTCGGCCTTCTGGCCCTCGGTGTCGCTGTACCCGAAGGAGAGGATGCGGTACAGCCACTGGAGCCGGCGGACCCATAGCGAGGCCACCTTCATGTCGGGGACCATGGCGAAGTACAGTATGCCGCAGGCGATGACCAGGTAGATGGCCAGGACGGCGCCGTTCCAGACGAGGGGGTTGGTCACCTGGCCGTAGAAGATGGTGTCGACCAGAAGCTCCAGGTCGCCCGTCTCCAATATCACGCTTACCAGGCCGACGAGGACGCCGCCGATGACGGTGATCTCCGCCAGGCGGGTCACCCAGGGCCCCCACTCGTAAGAACCGAGGCGCACGAAGCCCGATACGAGGACGCCTCCCAGGGCAAGGCCCACGAAGAAGACCAGGGAGTCGTTGTACACGCCCCAGAGGGCGGGGTCCCCTGCCCCGTACTTGGGTCCGACCCCGTGGTCGTACATGAAGTACAGCATCGCGAGGACCGTGGCAACCAAGAGCGTTATCCACGCGGTGTAACGCCAATCGGTCCCCTTCAACGGGGAGAGCACACGGTCCTCCAACTGCCTCATCTGGTTGCCTCCTCTACATCGTGTTCGAGCCGATATCGCACCGAATAATGCATGAAGGTCAGATAGACACCTCGTAGAAGGGCTTGTAGGACTTGAGGACCACGAAGGAGTTGACGAACTCCACGCCGGGAAGGTTCCTTATGGTATTGAGGAACTGGGCGGCGGTGTGGGTGTCCGTGAGCCTGACTATCACCTGGAGGTGGAAGTCCCCGGTTATGGTGTGGATGCAGCAGGACTCGTCCAGGTCCTCTATCTGCTGGACCACGTCGTCCAGCTGGGATCCCGCCCGGGTCCTGATCATCACCAGCATGGTGTACCGCTTGCCCAGCATCTCGGGGTTGATGATGGCCGCGAAGCGCTTGATGGCGCCCATGTCAGTGAGCCGCTTGACGCGCTGGCTCACCGTGCCGGTGCTCAGGTTGAGGGCCTTGGCTACGCTCCTGTACGACAGGCGAGCGTCCTTCTGGAGCATCCGCATGATGTCCTTGTCGGTATCGTCGACGGAGCCGCTTCGGTTCATTGGCTCAACATCCCGGGGATGCCCCAGCCGCAATCACAGCCGCAGCTCCCGCACAGGGTCACGTGGCTGAGCACCACGTGGCTGTCCACGCTATCGACCCCGTCCATGGTTCGCACCGACTCGAGGATCTCGGAGGCGTGATTCTGGTCCTTGGCCCTGATGAGGACCATCATGTCTATGTCGCCCGTCACCATGTGCAGGCAGCAGGCCCCGGCCAGATGCTTGAAGTGGTGCTCCGCTTCGGCCATGGGGAAGCTGGAATTGAGGCGGATCTTCAGCATCATGGTGACCCTGTACCCCAGCTTCTCGGGGTCGACGGCGGTCACGAATCCCTTGATGACGCCCTTGCTCTGCATGTTCTTGATGCGTTCGCTGACCGTGCCGGTGCTGAGGCTCAGCTGCTTGCCTATCTCCCGGAAGGAGAGACGCGCGTCCCTCCTGATGAGATTTAGGATCTTGAGGTCGGTCTCGTCGACCGTGTCCTTGGTAGCCATGGTATCGTTCTCCTTTCATTCCATTGATCTTGAGTGGTAATTCATGCGGTCGGTCCCACCTTGGCCTCTGGCGCCTCGGGCTCCCTCTGAGCCTCTGGCTCCTTGGTCTCCACCGGTCCGGTGGGTGGTTCGGGCTCACTGGGCGGTTCTCCCTTCGCCGATGGTCCGTCGGCACCCGCCTTGGTCGGTTCCATCTCCTCGTACCACTTGGGATGGGTCTGCTTGACGTACCAGATGGGCATCCTGCCGGTGATGAAGATGGACCGCCAGGCGATCCACTCCCGCTTCCGGATGGTGTATATCATCCTGTAGATGAAGACCAGGACGACCAACGACCCTGATACAACGTGAATGGTGGTCCCTGAATCCTCCCAACCGCCCCACGCGGCGATCATCCCCGTGATGGCGGCCAGGGCGATAACGTAGAAGGTGATGATGTACGACATCCGCTGGTTCCCGCGATACTTGGCGACCCCCGACCTCTCGTCCCACCTCGAGAGGAAGAAGACGTACTTCAGGGTGTGGACGCTGGCCTGGAAGTCGGCCATGACGTCGGTGGGCAGGATCGGTCTCTTCTCCTGCTTGATGTGCAGCAGCACATGGACCAGGCCCAGCACGAGCAACAGCAAGGCCAGCATCAGGTGCAGGTCCTCACCCCAGCTGGGAGTGGGGATGATGGGGTCCGTTCCCACGATCGTGAAGGTCTCCCAGAACCAGTCCCGGAGCAGCAGGAGCGCGATGATGAGCAGCGGGATGAACACAAGGACCACCGCCCAGTGCATGTAGATGACCTTGCCGTCGTACCGGGTGACCTCCCGGCCGGCCTCTCTCTCCTCGTCCTCTGGCATGCGTCCTCACCTCCTATCCATGGTAGAACCACGTGCCGTGGCAGTCGGGGTCCACGCAGCCCCCTGTGGTGTTCACGTGCCATGATGGGATCTCATCATGGCATTCCATGCAACCTTCGAACTCGACCCTCAGGTAGTGGTCGGTGTGGCATTCAACGCATTCCAACGACCGGTGGATGCTGGGCATCGCGCTCTCGTACCCTGTGTGGCATGGCCAGCAGAACTCGTTGTCGAGGCCCGTGAAGTTGAGGTACGAGACGCCCAACCTGTTGTGCATCAGCGTGACGGGGGTGAAGCTCAGGTGGCATGCCTCGCAATCGTCGAACTCATCGGTGGCGAGATGGGGGGGTACCGATTCTGTGTGCTCCGAGTGGCAGTCCGTGCACGTGCCGTAGAGCTCCAGGGAGAGGTCGGAGGCGCTGCCCAGGTAGACGTCCACCACCTCGGGGTGACAGTCGGAACAGAAGTCCATGTCGATGAGGTCGGGTACGGAGGACCATGGTATCTGCGCGTCCTCGGGATGGAGCCTGTCGTGGCACTCCAAGCAATCCTCGCCCACCCGCTCGCCGTGGGCCTCCAGCTTCTCGTCGAAGTACTGGATGGTCGTGCCGTGGCAGATCTGGCAGGTCTGCTCCGGGAGCCCGATGCCGGGGTCGTGGGGCGAGTGGCAATCGATGCAGTCGCCCAGGATCTCGTGGGGGTTGGTCTCGGTGCCGATGGCGGTGGTGACGTTCCCCGGGTAGGTGGCGAACTCCCCGTCGTGGCACTTGAGGCACTGGTCCGGCCGGACGTCACCGCCCAGGTCCTCCAGGTCGTAGGAGCCCGTGACCTCCGACCAGACCTCGTGGGGGACCACGAAGTATATCTCGATCTGGCCCCAGACCCCTGGCCCGGTGTGACAGTTCAGGCAGGTAACGTTCTCGTCGCCATGCACGTCCATTATGGTGTTGTTGGCGGGCTCGAGGTAGCTCTCGTAGACGGGACCCATGGAGTGGCAGTAGTCGCCGCAGAGGACGGGCTGCTCGTGGAACTCCATGAACGATAGGAACCCAAAGATCGCTGTGCCCACCAGGAGGGGCACCAGGAGTGTCAGGATGAAGGACCTCCGGTTGACCTTGATCTCCTTTCCCGACAGGGCCCTGAGGGCCAGCAGGAACACCAGGCCTACGAGGGTGGCTATCACCAGGAACGCGATCAGGGAGGTACCCATTGAGCTCATGCTTCACACCCTCGCTGCCTATCCTCTCCGTCCGGACGATGCCCCCCGTGGGACGCCGCTCCCATGCAGGAAATTGATTGGATGTTCATAATTGGCCCTTTTCAATCCACGAACATCCATTATTATCCTACGGTTGCCCAAGGATATTGAGGGGTGGCTATATATATGCTTGCATTCGTCCGATATTAACCCAAGTGTTCGCACGAACGGACAGATTCGGTCCCCCGATCGGTTGGCCGATAGTCCCGTGGGGTGAAATGTATATATATGGCGGCGGCTGTCGGCCCAGGTATGGCCGACGGCAATGGCGTCATTTATCTTGCTATCGTCCTGGCTGTCCTGGGGATCGCCGTCACCTACCTCCGGCTCAAGACCCTCGACGAGCGCCTGATCAAGGTGGCCCAGCTCATCTCCGTCGGCCTTTTCCTGGTCGTCACCGGGATGATGCTCTTCCTCTATTACCTCTTCATGACCACCGACGTGTCGTACCAGTACGTGTGGAACTACACCGAGGTGGGCGCCGAGATGAAGTACAGGGTCTCGGGCACCATCGCAGGGCTGGCGGGCTCCCTCCTCTTCTGGGTGTGGATGATAGCCATCCCCTGGCTCATCGAGGAGTACAGGGCCTTCAAGGGGAGGGTGGACCCCGCGGTCCTCGACTGGACCCGGATTTTCACCTTCGCCACCATCGGTGTCCTCCTCTACGTCCTCAGCCTTTACGAGCCCTTCGCGGCCACCGATCCCTCCGCCCTGGTCCTCCATCCCGAGGGTCAGGGCCTCAACCCCCTGCTCCAGACGGACCTGATGGTCGTCCACCCGCCCGTGGTGTTCTTCGCCTACGGCTTCATGGTGCTCCCCTTCGCCGCCGCCTTCGCCTACCTCATCACCCACCATAGGGACTGGGTGAGGATCTCGATGTTCTGGAGCCGGGCGGGCTGGCTGTTCCTCACCATCGGCATCGCCTTGGGCGGAGTGTGGGCCTACACCACCCTGGGCTGGGGAGGCTACTGGGGCTGGGACCCGGTGGAGACGGGGTCCCTGCTTCCGTGGCTCCTCCTCTCGGGCTTCCTGCACGCGCAGCTCATGTACAAGCGCAAGGGGGAGTACCCCCTCCTGGCCCCCCTCCTGGGCATCTTCTCCTTCATCCTGATCATCTTTGCCACCTTCGCCACCAGGGCGGGGGGACTGTGGGTGTCGGTTCACACCTTCGATCAGGCCAACACCGACATCGGGGCCTGGGACCGGTTCATGGACATCCTCGAGCACAACCCGTCGGTCCGCGTCTACGTGATGTTCATGATCGTGACGACCGCCCTCGCCATCATCCTAGCCCTTCGCATCTACCTGAGGAGGGAGAAGGAGGAGGAGCAGTACTTCACCCTGGCCGAGCTCATCGATGACGGCATGCTGATGTTCGCCGCCATCTCCCTGTTCATCCTGACCACCGTGGTCACCATGCTCATCCTCCTCGGCGGGGTGAACGGGCTCTCCGCCGACAACTTCAACACCCCCGTGGGGCTGCTGTCCCTGGCAGGTATGCTTGTGTTGCTCCTTTGCCTGGTGTGGAGGGACTGGGGCAGGAAACGTGTGGCCCAGATGGCCGGCGTGGCCATCCTGGTCGGCATCGTGGCCGGCATGGTCCTCGACAACACCCTGGCCGCCTTCGCGGCCCCCATCCTGCTGGTCAGCCTGGTGGGGACAGGTTACAAGGTGGTCAAGAGCTTCAACAGGAGGAGGGCCCTCCCGAGCCTCGGCCTGGTGGGCGCCCACCTCATCCACCTGTCCGTGGTCCTGATCCTCATCGGCTACGTGGGCAGCACCCTCCTGGTCGAGGAGACCGACATGAGCCTGGTGGTGGACGGACCAGAGAAGGAGTTCGGGGGTTACACCTTCAAGGCGACCAACCTGGTCAGTGATCCCGATAGCATCTTCGTCGACGTTGAGGTCTGGAAGGGCGACCGGTTCCTCGAAAAGGCCAGACCTGGTGCCGCCCGCATTAAAGGCCAGGTTCGTAGCGAGGTCGCCGTCGTCAGCACGTTGTCGGAGGACGTGTACTTAGTCTACCACAACGCCACTACGATCGGAGGTTCCAACGTCGTCAACTTGGGCGTCAAGGTCCTGCCCCTGATGAGCGTCCTTTGGACCGGCATGGTCCTCATGTGGGTGGGCATCACCATCAGGATGGTGGCCGAGCCCCTTGCCAAACGGCGCAGGCAGGCCCGCCTGGTGGATGGCGAACCCGAGGAAGTCGAGGACGAGGACCTGGACAAGGACCGGGATGAGGACCTGGATGAGGAAGAGGAAGGGGACGAGGAGTTCGATGAGGACGAAGGGGACGAGGGGTCCGTGGACGAGGACGAACGGGACGATTCCTATTACGAGGACCTCCTAGAGGAGGAACTGAAGCGGATCTAGATGAGCCAAGGGGGGAAGGTCGGGGGACTCGTTCTATTCGACCAGGTGCACCTCCCGATACTGCTCATACCCCTGGGACCTTTCTACATCGGTTGGGTGCTGGCAGCAGGCAGGCTGCTGCCTGACACCTGGCAGTTCTACGTGGGCCTGCTTTCCATCCTGCCCTTCCTGGGTCTGGGGACGGTGCTGCTCAACGACGCGTACGACACCCAGGTGGATGCCCTCAGCAAGAGGAAGGGCGGTCTCGCAAGCAGTGGCAGCAGGATCCCAAAGAGGGTCCTGATCGGCGTGGCCATTGTCTCTTTGGCCATATCCTTGGTCCTCGCATCGGTCGCGGGATTCGTGTTCAGCATCGCGATACTGGTCCTGATCCTCATCACCATCCTCTACTCGGTCCCCCCCATCCAGCTCTCACGTCGTCCCGGTCTCGATCTCCTGGCGAACATGGTGGGTATAGGAGCGGTCTGTACCATCGCAGGCTGGGTCCTGGCGTCCCCGGGTTCCCTTCCCCCCACCGTCTGGCTCGTCACCAGCGCCCTGGGGACCGGGACCTTCTTCCTCCTTCCCGCCCTCATGGACTACGAGAGCGACCTCGAGGGGGGCAAGAGGACCGTCGCTGTGGTCCTCGGATGGGAGAGGGCGTGCGCCCTTGGCCTGGTGCTGATCGCCGCTGCGGACGTGCTGATCGTGTACATGTCACTGAACTCGATAATCCTGAAGCCATCCTTCCTGTGGATAGCGACACCGATCATAGTGGGCGAGTTGATCATCTTCCCGATACTGGCCCGTCGAAAGGATTTGCTCAAGCCCTTGACGGGGGCCATGGGCGGGCTTCTCTTCATCGGTAACCTGATGATAGTCCTGAGCTACCTGGACCTGCTGGGACCCTTCTGATGGTCTGCGATGACGAGAAGGACAATGGGTACAGCAGGTATCCATAGATGATATGAGATATAATAAAAAAACAGAAAGGAGGATATGGGCTGGGCTTATCCGCAGCCCATATCATTGGGTGTCTCTAGTGGCCGGGCTTGGCTACTCCTCGGGCTTGTTCCCCATCATCGCCATGGCGATCAGGATGATGATCAGGACGATGATGATGCCGATGAACACGTAGGTCATCGAGTCGGTGTCCTCGTCATCTCCCTCTCCGACGAACTTCTCGAACTCCGTCGTGCCCACGGCGGTGTCTTGCATCGTGGTCACGGCGACGCTGTTGATGGTGCCGACGGCCTTGTCGTCCGCATCCTTCACGAAGAAGGTCCAGGTTCCCTCGTCGTAGAAGAACTGGTACGCCCCATCCGCGTCGGTGGTGGCAATGGTCACGCCCTCGCTGTCCATGATCTTGGCGCCCTCGATGGCGTCGCCGTCCTTCCACTTGATGTCACCGGTGACGTTGCCCATGGCCGTGTCCTCTAGGACCGACATGAACTTCATCTTTGCCGATGAGAACATCGCCACCATGAAGTCGGGGTTGTGGGCACCGTGCGAGCCGTCCTGGTGGGGATACTCGTAGTTCCACATGCCCTCGAGATAGGTCATGTTGATGTCGTCGGTCCAAAGACCGTTCGCCATGGCCCATGCCTTCTGCGCCTCCACATCGCCGATGAGGCCGGTGGTCGCGTTGCCGAAGGGCGTCACCAGGTCGTCGTACTGGGACTGGATCGTGTCGATATAGGCCTCGGCGGTCTCGTTGGAGTACATCGAGTGGCAGTCCACGCAAGCCTGGGGAACCACATCGAAGGAATGACCGACGATGATCACCTCGGCCCTGTGCCCGGTCCCATACATATGGCACTCGGGACAGGAGACATCGGGCATGTACTCGATCACGGGGACATCCTTGCCGTTGAGACCGTTCCGGAACTCGGTGGTCGGATGACGCACATGGGTGTCCGGGAACACGTGGGTGTTGTAGTGGCAGAGCTCGCAGATCTCCTCCTCGGGGGCACGCAGCTGGAAGTGCGTATCATCGGAGTGCTCATGCGGATCGTGGCAGACAGCACAATAGATGCCGTAGACCACCAACTCTCCATCCACCCAGTAAGTATCAGTAGCCTCATCGTGCGTGATCTCATCCGGCGCGTCGTCGCCCCCGATGGTCACATCGATGAAGCCGTTAGCAGCCATGCAGTGGTAGCAATCCGGGTTTCCCTTGGGGGAGCTGGGACCGATGCCGCCGGCGTGACCGGACATGTAGTAACCAGGGATGTCCTCATCCTCGATGCCGCCCATGCGGCCACCATCATGGCAGCTTCCCATGCGCTCTTCCTGTGCGATCCCAGTGGTGGACCATCCGGAGCAGGAAAGGGAGTAAGCGAACTCGCCTACCATCATGTACTCGGGGTTGCCGCTCCTGTCATCCACGTGGTCTGAGCCAGGTCCGTGGCAGTTCTCGCAACCGATTGAGCCAAGGGGCAGGTTGTGAGTGCTGTTCCATGGCTCCGTGGAGATGGTACCACCGTTCTCGGTGTCATCCCAACCTACCACGTGACAAGAAGCACATCCACCGAACGCCCCGGTGGTGTCATTACCACCAGACATGGTGTACTTGTTCGTTGGCGTACCATGGTAGTCCCATTCCGAGAAGTCGATGCCGTGCATTGTGCCTTCCCAATCTTCGTAGTTGCCTTTGTGGCACCCTGATGCGCCACAAGCTTCCGAGCCGACATAGTCGGCCGATGTGTTCGCAAAGAAAGCCAGGACGGCCAGAAGCGCGATCAGCCCCATCAGGGCCGTTATCTTCACTGCTGTCCTTCCATGCCTTGTATCACCCAATTTGAATGCCTCCCATGTTAGCAGATGACCTACCTGAGGTCTCCTACTTGCCTGGCTTATCCAGTTACAGGTATTTGTAGTTTATCTCAATTATTGGTCGGATAAATACAATTATTGGACAGGTACTGGCTATGTTTCGGTGACCCTAAAAAATAATCGTGATATCAAATCACACGATTGCATAGAGCCTCACCCGTTGTAATAATGATGTTTATCGTATCGTATGCATATGGACCGAAGGTCCACCGACACGGCCCTCAGTACTTGGACGGGCAGCCGACCTGTATCTCCTCCGAATCCAGCCTGTGGACGCTGCTGCCAGCGTGGAAGGTGCCCTTTACTATGGCGGTGACATTGATACCGAAGCCCTCGGGGAAGCCTCCTGAATGGCTCACCTCGATGGTCAGGTTCCCGTCGTTGGAGTCGGCCAGGGTGAAGTTGGAGTTGCCGGCCTCCCAGTTGACCACGACGCCCTTGATGTTCATCCACTCGCCGTCGAAGGAGTCGGGATCGTCCAGGACCTGGTCCACCTCATAGATGGGCTCCGGGACCATGCCCCAGAGGAGGATGGTCGCCAGGACCGCCACGATGACGACGATGCCCATGATCCGGACCTGCTTCCTGGAAAATCGCTTGGGCACCTTGCCCTCGGGGGCGTCCGCCCCGTCGGCGTCCTCACTCTTCGTCTTCTCGCTGGGCATCCAAGACCTCCTCTAGCACCTCTATCTCTCGGGCGAGCCGCCGCTGGTCGTTGTGCATCTTCACCATGAACACGAATATGCCGAACCAGATGATGGTGTACGCAATGTAGAAGTATGCTATGTCATCCATCTCAAACTACCACCTTTTGCTTGAGCTCGTCCGCTCTGTCTTGAAGGTTGGCTATCTCGACCCTGAGGAGCAAGAGCGCCATGTAAAGGAATGTCATCGCGAAGATCGCCACGATGAGGGTCGGGACCATCCCCTCGGTGACTATCTCGCCCTGGTCGCTGGCTATGACGGTGGGATGGTACTGGGTCCAGATGCGGTTCGCCGCGAAGCTGAGGGGCACGCAGAGCATGCCGATGATACTGAAGACGGCGGCCAGCGAGGCCTTGGTGCGCCTCGACTGGACGTTGGCCCGGAGGACTATGTAGGCGATGAACACCAGCCACAGGACCAGCGTCATGAGCAGCTTGAGGTCGTCCCACCTCCAGTAGACGCCCCACACCGCCTTCGCCCACATGGGGCCGGTGAGGATGGCCAGGGTGGTGAACACCACGCCGATCTCCGCCGAGGAGACGGCCCAGTTGTCCCACTTGAAGTCCTTGGTCCTCATGTATATGATGCTGGTGAGGAAGGTGACGCCGAAGGCCACGTAGGCGATCCACGCGGAGGCCACGTGGAAGTAGAAGATGCGCTGCACGTCCCCCATCTCGGAATGGGGTGGCACGACGATGAAGGCGAGCAGGACCCCGAAGAGCACCAGGGCTGCCGAGAAGAGTATGAACGTTATCCTAGCCCTTTCCGTCAAGCGCATGTCAGGCCTCAAGAATATGGTCAATCAATATATATCCTATGGCGAAGTAGACCAAGGAGAAAACGGCCAGAAGCTTCCACTCCTGCTCCACGTCGGCCAATCCGCCCCCGGCGAAGATCTCCGCGGTGGCCGACACCGCCGAGAGGACCACGGTGAACAGTAGCACCGGGATGGCCAGTATCATCAGCATCACGCCAGCCTGGGCCAGGTTCGCCGATATCGCGGACAGGATGCTGCCCAGGGTCACGAAGCCGAAGGTCCCCAGGGCCATGATGACGCCGAGGGCCACCATGTCCGGGGGGTCGTAGGGGAAGAACCCGAAGAACAGCACCAGGGTGACCAGCTCCAGGCCGAAGACGACCAGCAGGCTGGAGATCAGCTTGCCCAGGTAGATGGACTGGCGCTCGACGGGGGCCAGGAGGAGTCCCTCCCTCGTCCGTTCGTCCACCTCCCGCTTGTACGAGGGCGTCATCGAGAACAGGCCAGCGAAGAAGATGGTGATCCACAGGATGGGGGCAGCCAGCTCCGTGTGGTCCTCGGTGATGGTGTCGAAGGCGAACCTGAAGGACGTGAGGATCAGGACTGCCAGGATGAGGTACGAGACGATGGTCTGCTTGTTGCGGAACTCCACCTTGAGCTCCTTGGCCAGGATGGCCGTCGTCGCCCCCATCAGCGGCCACCCCCCATCACCGACATGTAGCGGTCGGTGAACTCGTCCCAGCCCCCGGGCTCGGCCTCGTGGGCCATCTTGCCCCCCGAGAGCATCCCCGCCCGGGTGGCCATCTCCAGGCCCTGGCTCAGGTCATGGGTGATGGCCAGGAAGGCCTTTCCCTCCTCGGTCTTCTCTCGCACCATCCGCTCGAGGATGGCGGCCGCACCCAGGTCCAGGCCGGTGTAGGGCTCGTCCAGGAACACCAGGTCGGGGTCGTGGAGCAGCGCCCTTGCCAGGCCGAGCCTCTGCTTCATCCCTCGCGAGAAGGTGTGCACCCTGTCGTGGGCCCGGCCGTAGAGGCCGATCTCCTTCAGGAGCTCCTTGGCCCTCGCCTTCGGCTTGGGCACGCTGTACAGCTGGCCGAAGAACTCCAGGTTCTCCATCGCCGTGAGCTCGCCGTATAGGTAGGGGTCGTGGGAGAGCACTCCGATGCGGGCCCTTATCGCCAGGGGGTCGTCCACCAGGGCCTCGCCGAAAAGGAGCACCTCTCCAGCATCGGCCTGCCAGAGTCCCGAGAGGACCTTGACCAGGGTGGTCTTGCCGGCCCCGTTGGGACCGAAGAGGAAGTACCTCTCGCCCTCGGAGATGGTCAGGTCCACTCCCTTCAGGACCTGGTTCCGCCCGAAGGACTTGACCAGTCCCTTGGCCTCCAGTACAACACCGGACATCCGGCTTGCCATGGCCTGATAGGGTTTAAAAGCTTCGGTGACAACGGGTCTTCGCCAGACATCTGTCCAGAGTGGCCTACACGACCCAGATGCCCACGTGGTTCAAGGCCAGGAGGAAGGTGCCGACGGCCATCAGGCTCCCGGTGGCGAATATCACCCAGAGGATGACGCCGGTGTTCCTGTGCCGGAGGAGGTAGAAGAGGGGCAAAAACTCCAGTATGGAGATGGGCCAGACCCTGTAGACCACCTCCGGGGTGTACAGGTAGTCCATCAGTCCCAGCAAGAGGATGGCCACGTTCGCCACCAGCAGGAGGACCATCGAGAGCTTGACCGCCTTGTCCAGGCCCAGCTTCACAGCGGTGGTGGGGACCCCGCTGGCCCCGTCGGCCTCCATGTCGGCGATGGTGGTCAACACATAAAGGGAGCCGATACCGAAGACCATGACAATGAGCCAGAGCCAGGGGTACCCGGAGAGGGGCGCCGCCACGACGAAACCCGCCAGCGAGCATAGGATCCCGAAGCCTATCATGTTGGTGAGCAGGTCCGCGCCGCCCCTGGCCTTGAACCTGATGGGCGATGTGGAGTACAGCAGGGCCAGGACCACGATGGCGGCGGCGACGAGGAAGAATTCGACCGAGATCATCAGGGCCAGGAGCAAGGATAGGACGAAGAGGAGACCGGCCGAGCCGATGATGATGCCAGGGCTGGTCGGGGACTTGAGGAACGGGAGCCTGCTCTTGCGAGGGTTCTCGCGGTCGATCTCCCTGTCGAAGTAGTCGTCGTAGAGGACGGTGCCACCGCCCAGCAGGGGCCCCACCACGATGGCACCCAGCCAGAAGTGCCACGTCTCGCCCAGGTAGTCGACGAAGTGGGACCAGTACTGACCCGCGTACGTGGGGTTGTCGGCCAACCAATCCCATCCCGGGAATATCTCGCCCGACCCCCAGACCCAGCTGATGTAGTAGGGGAAAACGGCGACTATCCAGAACTCTGGCCCCATGTGCCGAAGGATGACCCTGGCGTACTTGAGGGGGTACTGCCTGGTCTCGGAAGGGAGCCGCATGGTTCACATGGAGGGGCCCAGGGCCTCCAGGACCAGCTGCATCAGGTCGATGGTGGGCAGCCGGATCCCCAGCTGCTTCGCGCCAGCGTTGAGGTTGATGGCGCAGAAGGGACAGGTGGTGATTATCTGCTCGGCACCCACGTCCGCGGCCTCCTGGACCCGGTCGGCGGCGATGTTCACCGCGTATTCGTTGAACTGGGCCTTGAACCCGGCCCCCGCACCGCAGCACCTGGATTTTTGTCGGTTCCTCGGCATCTCCACCAGCTCGATGCCGGGTATGGACTCGATAACCTTCCGCGGGGGCTCGAACACACCTGCGTGCCTGCCCAGGTGGCAGGAGTCATGGAAGGTGACCTTCCGGGGCACCGACCGGTTGAACTTCAACCTCCCCTCGTCGATGAGGCGCTCAGCGAACTGGGAGACGTGGAGGACCTCGTAGCCCAGGTCCCCGATCTGGTTCACGTGGTCCCGCTTCTGGGTAGCCATGCACCCTGAACAGGCGGTAATCATTATCTTGGCGCCCGATGCCCTCATCATGTCCCGTGTATGCTCGGCGAAGGCCTTGGTGAGCGACCTCTGTCCCGTCCTCAGCAAGGGGGAGGTGCAGCACCACTCCTCGTCGCCCATGATGTTGAAGGGGACACCGGCCTGCTGCAGCACGGTGGCCGTGGACTTGGCGATCTTCTGCATCCTGAACGACTCGGTGCAGCCCACGTAGAAAATCACCTCGGGGTCGTCCGAGAGGTGGAATTCGTCGGCCCAGTCCCCTCGGGTCTCCGACGGTTCGTTGAAGGGGTTCTTGAAACTTTCGACGCTCTTGAAGATGGCCTTATGCGCCTCCAGGGGGGCCACGCCCTCGTCCACCAGCCAGCTCTTGACCTCCTCCCAGAGCTCGGCGAAGGGGATCTCGACGTGGCACACCTCCTCGCACATCCCGCAGCTGGTGCACCAGTACACTCGCTCGACGAAGTCGTCGGTGACCCTGATGTCACGGTCGAAGATCGTGAGGATGCGGTCCATGAAGCCCTTCCGGTCCAGCTGCTTGAGCATGTACACCTTGCCCCGGGGGCTTGCGGACTCCCAGGGGTCCTGCTCGAAGACCGGGCAGACGTCGCGGCAGTAGCCGCACTGGAGACAGGCATCCAGGTCCTTCACGATGCTCCGCGGGGGTCTTGTTCCGCTCATCAGCACACCACTCTTCCTCGATCTCCGGATGGAGGTCCCTAGCTCCCCTCCTTCGCCTTCTCCTTCATGGCCTCGTCCAGGGCCTTGTCCTTGGTCAGGACCTTCTTGCCCACGGCCATCACTCCCATGCCCATCCTCATCCCGAACCCAGGCATCCCGATGCCGAACCTCATCAGGCCCTCGAGCATCTTGCCAGGGTTGATGATATCGTGGGGGTCGATCGTCGTCTTGAGGTCCCACATCAGGTTGGCGCCCTCGCCCCTTATCCTCTTGAGGTTCTGGGCGTAGAAGAGGCCGAAGCCCAGGGGCCTGCCCTTGTGCTCCATGGCCAGGTTCCCGACCTTCGCGCCGAAGGAGAGGGAGGCCATGCTCTTGATCAGCTTCTTCTCCACGTACAGGTAGTACGGCATGAGTAGCACGGTGTTCCTGTCGCCCATCATACCGATGATGGACGCCTCCATCTTCATGCTGCGGATGAGCTCGTACAGCTCTTGGACCATGTCGCGGAACTCCGTCAGCGGTACGACTACCTCGGCGAGGGCGGCGCTGACGCCCACCTCGCGGACCCGGAACTCGTAGGGGTTCTCCTCCCACTCGTGCATGGCGTCCTCGTCGGTCAGGCGCTTGCCACCGTGCTTGGCGATGAGCTCGTTGATGACCCCGTTCTCCCAGTCCACCTGTCCCTTGGCCCCCTCCAGGACCAGGTTGAGGACGGCACCGTCGGTGGCCACGTGCTTTCCGATCCTCTCGAGATAGGAGGTGTGGAGCTCGTCCACGAAGGAGATGTGCATGGGGTTGACCCTGCTACGGGTTATCGCGTGGAGGAGGGGGAAGACGTCGCTCAGGTGGTCGAACCTGACGGAGATGGGCATGAACACATCGGGGGCGGGTTCGGCCTTGAGGGTCACCTTGGTCACGATGCCCAGGGTCCCCTCGGTGCCGATGAACAGCCCGTTGAGATTGTACCCGGCGCTGTGGTCGGACACGTAGTCGAACCCGGTCTCGATTATCTGGCCCTCTCCCAGGACCACCTGCATGTTACGGACGTTGTCCTTGACCGACCCGTACTTGTAGGTCCCGACGCCGATGCCACCGGTGGCTATCCATCCGGCGATGGTGGCGGCGGGCTTGCTGCTCGGGTAGTAGCCTATGAACATGCCGTTCTTCGCGGCCTCCTCGGCCACCTTCTCCCAGGTGGCGCCCGCCTCGACCTCGATCTCGAGGTTGTCCACGTCGACGCGCACCACCTTGTTCATGGTGGTCATGTCCATCACGATGCCCCCGTTGCAGGGCATGGCGCCGCCGTAGCCCCACGATGCGCCTCCGCGCGGCACCACGGGGATCCGCTCGGCGACGGCCAGCTTGACGACCGCCGATACCTCCTCGGCGCTGATCGGTCTCACGACGGCGTCGGGCATCATCTTGAAGCCCATCTCCATCATCGGCGGCAGGGGTGCCAGGTCGTGGTTGTGGAGCAACCGCTCCATCTTGTCCGTCCTCACACGGTCGGCTCCCACTACCTTGGAGAGCTTGATGTGCAGATCGTCTGATTTTCGGCTCATGGTTCTACCCCCTCGCCGGTCTCCTCGGCAGGTGGCAATAATCTATCGTACTGCGGGTCCTTGGGCGCCTTGTAACCACCCTTGACCTTCCTGTACCAAAGGAAGTGGTGCTTCTTGACGTACCACTCGGGAAGGGTGCCCGTGACGAGTATGCTCCTGATCCTGACCTTGTCGTGGGTGCGGACGAGGTACAGTATCCTGTACCCTGACAGGAACACGAGCAGGAGGCCCGCGATGATGTGCATGGAAAGGGCCAGCTCCGCGCCGATGTCCAGCAACAGGGGGATGGCCGTCAACCCGCAGAGGGCGATGACGTAGATGGTGGCGATGTAGGTCATGCGCTGGTTCCGCAGGTACTTCTCCCCCGCCCCTCTCTCGGGTCTGGGGGAGAGGTGGAAGATGTACAGGATGGCCTGGACAGAGGCCGCCACGTCCACCCCCACGTTCTTGGGGAGGATGGGCTTCTCCTTCTGGTCCCTGTGGGCCATGAGGTGGGCGGCGCCCACGGTGAGGATGACGAGGCCTGATATCATGTGGACCCTCTCCATGCCCTCGAAGCTGTGGAAGATGTAGTTGATGCCGTACACGTGGAACTCGTCGGCGAACCAGTCCCGGAACATGAGCAGGCCAGTGTAGAGGAGCGGCACGAGGAATATGACGAAGAGCCAGTGTACTCCGATGACCTCGGCCCCGTAGCGCTCCATCTCCGCGCCTCCTCCCTTGTCCTCCCTTGCCATGCCCGCTCACCTCCCTCCTAGTGGTACCACCCCTGGCCGTGGCAACTGCAACCTGTCAGCTCCTCGTCGTGCTCTGTATTATCTGGCAGGGACTCCTCGTCATGGCAGATCCAGCAGTTCTCGAACTCTACACGCAGGTTGACCTGGTGCGACGAGTGGCAGAAGACACAGTCCAGCCCCCTGTGGAACCTGTTCTCGTCCAGGTCCTCGGTCTGTTCCCAATGACACTCCGCGCACAGGATGTTACGGACACCAGTTATGCCGAGGTAATCGACATCGGTCCTGTCGTGTATGCCTCCAGCATAGTAGTCCCCGTAGGTGGGATGGCACTGGCTGCAGTTCTGCAGGGGCTCATCGACTATGTGGAATGCGTGCGCGGTCAGGTGTTCCAGGTGGCAGTCCACGCACTCGCCGTACATCTCGTCGGATGCCTCGGTGGCGCTGTCGTTCCAAGCGAAGAACTCCCTCGGATGACAATCGCCACAGAAGTCGTTGTCCAGGATGTCCTCGACCTCTTCCCATGGGACTCGCGCGTCGTCAGGATGGTACCTGTCGTGGCAGTCGAGGCACTCGCCCCCCGTCCTGATGCCGTGCCTCTCCATCGAGGTGTTCCAGTCCTCGAGGGCCATACCATGGCAGATCTCGCATGTCTGCAGGCTCACCCCGAAGCCCGCGGTGTGGGTCGGATGACAGTTGAAGCAGGTGTCGATCCCGATGTGGGGATCGACCAGGTCCCCGGTCCT
The DNA here is from genome assembly GCA_965369625.1 of uncultured Thermoplasmata archaeon. Lineage (GTDB taxonomy): Archaea > Thermoplasmatota > DTKX01 > DTKX01. The sequence goes on from CBDUQW010000026.1 coordinate 24,676, forward strand.
CGTGACCACGTCGCCGGGGATGGGTCCGTGAACGCCGTCGTGGCACTTCATGCACTGCTCCTCGTGCATCTGACCCCCCAGGTCGTCGGGGTCGTACAGATTGAATGTCTCACTGATGAGCTCCCATGGGAAGGCGAATAGACCCTCGACCTGGCCCACCCAGCCGGGTCCGATGTGGCAACCGGTGCAGGTGATGCCCTCTTGACTGTGATTGATGATCATCTTGTTGTTCTCGGGATTGGCGTAGGTGTCGTAGTGGCCGTTCATCGAATGGCACAGCTGGCCGCAGAACTCCGGCGTCTCGTGCCACTCGTAGAAGGCGAAGAACCCCAGGAAGACCAGGCCAAGGGCCACGGGAATGACCAGGCAGTAGGTGAATGCCCGCCTGGAAATCTTGAACTCCCTGCGACCTTGGGACCTGACCACGTACAGGATCAGGGCTCCAAGGCCCAGGGCGATCAGGGCGAAGACCAGCATCCCTACGATGAAATACGACATATGAGACCTCTTCTTCCCCTTCTTAAGGACCTCATCAGGTGATACCTGTTTCTTATAATAAGTTTGTCTGTTGGACCAATGGTCGGTGTCCGATTGAAATCCCTCTCCGGTGAACAAATAGATGTTGAAAAAACAGACGAACGTCTAGAGAACGCGTGAGATAATGTTCAATCATCCCCTGATATCCTCAAGATATCGATGAAGAATCGGTACTTGATTCTTTTAGGTGAGCCTTAAATACACGAACCCTCTGGCATGTACCCAGATTGTAATGATCCCCGATATGTCGGGCATCGCTGCCTAAAAGGCACTGCAGGCGATGATTCCCCCCCGTCAGGACCGATAACGATGAAATCCGATACTGGCCAACGTCCGTATTCGAAGAAATATCGTAATATGATTATCAATCCTTCGAAAAAAGGCACCTAAATCCAGGTAATCATTATATACGCCTACAATTTATAGGTCTTTGCCGAGGGTTAGAGATGAAAAGGAGGATCATCATCAGACATGAGGAGGAGGCCGCGCTGGCCTCCATCGCGACGGTGCTACTTGTCGCCATCGTCGTCTCCCTCATGACCGTGGTCGGCATGTTCGCCTATGGACTGGTCGACTTCCCCGAGGATCCGCCCAACGTCGACGTGGTGTACACCCAGTTCAACGACAAGTGGTCCATCCATGTCAGCAAGGTCAGCGAAGAGATCGACCTCACCGATTACAGGCTGTACGCCAGGCACCCCGACGGCACGTACGCGCAGTACGACCCGGACAGGGACGGCACCGCGGACGCGCTGCTGGCCGTGGGTCTCGAGGAGATCCTGTCAGGCACCGGAGGCTCGGCCCAGACCTCACCCATCATATTCATCGATGTGGACGGCGACGGGAAGGTCAGCAGCGGGGACGTCCTCATCGCCCACTCCAACTACGTGCCCAGCGACACCCTGTTCATGGACTCGACCCGGGGGAACAAGCTGGTGGGTATCGATCCCCACGGCATACCTCTGGACTCCGACCTGAGCATCGTGGCCAACGCCGGCACCCTTGCCACCTCCGCAATCAACCCCGGCGACGAGGTGGACGTCACCATCAAGCACGGGGGCACCGTCGAGGCGACCAGGAACGGGTACGCATCGGCCAGCGGAACCTTCCACACCCTGGTGTACCTGGACCCCGCATGGCACCTTGGGAACCACGATGTCGAATTCACCGTCCGGCCTGGAGAGGGCGATGAGTGGTCGTCCCACAATATCAAGATCAAGGCCCTGGGCCCTGACCCGCCCACCCCGGCCGAGGAGGAGATGTACGAGATGCTCAGCCACCCCCTCAAGACCGGTGACGTGATAACCCTCGTCCACGAGCCCTCCGGTATCGTGATCCTCGAGTTCCGGCTCTGATACCTCCCTCCCGACCAATTCCGTTTCCCATACCCCTCAACGTGTAACATCTGATCAGGATATCAAAACGCCCTCAGTTACCGTATTTTAATAAAATCGATTGAATATTATTAATGATTATGTGATTTGTGTTATTTATCATTCATAGGCTACTATTCTCTATTATATATTTTCTTTTGATATATTTTTCAATTCTATGTTTATTATTACGAATTGATTTGAATTTATCACGATTCTAATCTATTAGGCATCTCTTTGATATTGTTGTGAAAAGTGATCATCAACCTCTTTCATCGGATCCCTGCGAGAATAATATATTTATAATTGAATACAAATAGGACCGACAGGATATTGGACTGGAAATCATGTTCTTTCATAGAATCCAACTTTTTCATGTATACCTCTAGGGGGTGCTGAACGTTTTTGCTATTCCGATAAGGATTCGGAACTTTACAAGAAGATCGCCTTCTTGTGAAGATAGGTATTGTACACTGGCTACGGTTTGGTCATGTATCCAAGGGTGGTTTTTCTGCATCCCGTGTCGTATAACATAGGTTAGACGACATTGAGAGCAGTTCCCTATGGGGAGGGCCACTTCTACCCCTCAAAGGGGGGGATTTGGGCCCAGAAACACCATTTTGGGTGATTCCAACGGACCACTGGGCCGTAGAAACAGCAACGTTGACGGAATGACCGCTAAATGTCTTGGATCATAGTGATGTTCGAAGATGCATCGGTACAACCGAGGAGAATCGTCCGCATTTTTACCCTATTTTTATTCTTTTACCGATATATTAATGTCGCATATTCTCGAGGGGGAAGGACCGCGATGATAGGCCGTCGAAGCGGAGAATTCCTCACCCGGTCCCGAAACACCCCGATTCCGTAACACCGATACCATGAAATCGTGTTAATTTACCAATACATGAGACAATTCTCTTATGACATAGTGAATATGAGAAATATATCACATCAATGTTTATTATTCGAAAATCCAATGGGCTTTAATATCGTATCAACTAGATTTAATTGCGATTCACTTCCCGGCCCGACGCGAGCCCTCGGCGGTGCGATTCTCGGCCTACCAACTAACTAGGAGGTCCCAGATGTTGGTGTACTCCGGCACGCCGTCGTCGTCTGCATCGGTGATGATCGAGCCCTTCTTGTGCTGGAAGTAGTGGTCGAGGGTGCCGTCGTCGTCGCTGTCGGTGTGCTTCTCGTACAGGTAGTCGGTCTTGATGGACTCCCTGTTCCCGTCGCTGTCGGCGTCGAGGTAGTACTGGTACCACTTGTACCACGACTGGAACTCGTAGTTGCCGTCGCTGTCCGCGTCCCTCTTGTAGGTGTTGTAGTTGTAGTAGTAGTAGACCTCCAGGACGCCGTCGTCATCCTTGTCCAGCCGGTACCAGTAGGTGTACCTGTAGTAGCTGTACTCGGGGTTCCCGTCGTCGTCCTTGTCGATCACGTACCTGTAGTAGTTGTAGTAATAGTAGTACTCCGGGTTGCCGTCGTCGTCCTGGTCGAGCCTGTAGTACGAGTAGTAGTAGTAGTAGATGTACTCGTAGTTCCCGTCCTCGTCTGCGTCCTTGTAGTTGTAGATGGAGGAGTAGGAGCGGTAGTACTCGCGGTTCCCGTCGTCGTTGGCGTCCTTGATGGTCCACCAGGAGTTCCTGCCGTACCACGACTCCGGACGGCCGTTGTCGTTGGCATCGGTCCTCGAGTAGTACGAGTGCTTGCTCGACCCGTACTCGTAGTTGCCGTCGCTGTCGGCGTCCACCAGGTAGTAGTCGTACGTCTGGGTGAAGTACCACTCGTAGTTGCCGTCCTCGTCGGCGTCGTTGTACTGGTAGGCCTTGACGTGGTTCCGGTAGACCTCCTTGTACCCGTCGTCGTTGGCGTCCCTGTAGTACCACCAGGCGGACCTTCCGGCCCACTTCGTCAGGTCGCCGTCGTCATCCCAGTCGACCTTCAACCAGTAGCTGGTCGACCCGTAGCCGTACTCCTTGTTCCCGTCGCTGTCGGCGTCCAGCAGGTACCAGCTGCTCGCGTAGTAGTAGTAGTACTCGTAGTTGCCGTCCTCGTCGTAGTCACGATAGTAATACGTGCGGGAGTATGACCTGTCGATCTCCCTCCAGCCGTCGTCGTTCCGGTCCAGCAGGTACCTGTACACGTACCTGCCGCTCCAGTACTCGGGCCTGCCGTTGTCGTTCCAGTCGCTGCGGTACCAGTAGTTGGTGTAACTGGTGCCGTACTCCAGGTTCCCGTCGCTGTCGGCGTCGAGCCAGTAGAAATTGCTGTAGTAGTAGTACGCGTACTCCTTGTTGCCGTCCTGGTCTGCGTCCCGGAGGTAGTGGGAGCTGGTCGAGCCCTTGTGGACCTCCCTGTTGCCGTCGCTGTTCCGGTCGAGGAAGTACCAGTAGGAGTTGCGGTAGCTCCACGACTCCGGTGTGCCGTCGTCGTTGGAGTCGTACTTGGCCAGGTAGTTCACGGAGGAGGTCCCGTACTCCTGGTTGCCGTCGCTGTCCACGTCCACGTATCGCCATGAATAAACGTAGTTGTAGTAGTACTCCCAGTTCCCGTCGGCGTCGGCGTCCTTCCGGATGTAGTACCTGGTGCTGCCCTGGTAGTTCTCCCGGTTGCCGTCGTCGTTCCTGTCGAGGAAGTACCATCGGGAGTACCGGTAGGACCAGTACTCGAAGACCCCGTCGTCGTTCCAGTCGGTGCGGTAGATGTAGTAGCTGTAGCCGTAGCCGTACTCGTAGTTGCCGTCGCTGTCGGCGTCCAGGTAGTAGTAGGAGTAGGAGTTGTAGTACCACAGCTCGTAGTTGCCGTCCTGGTCCTTGTCCAGGTACTTGAAGTTCCAGTACGCGTAGCGGTAGGTCTCCCTGTGCCCGTCGTCGTCGGCGTCGAGGAAGTAGGTGTACCTGTAGTTGCCTGTCCTCCACTCGTAGATCCCGTCGCCGTTGTAGTCCTTGTAGTAGAGGTGGTAGAGGTAGTAGTAGTAGTACTCGTAGTTGCCATCGTTATCGCTGTCGATGGTGATCTTCCTCTCCACCTTGTATTCGTACACGCCCGTGGACACGGGGGTGATCGTCACGCCCTCCACCGAGGCGAGGGCCATTCCCCCCCGCTCGGGCTCGTCGGCCGGGGTCTCCTCCTCGGCCTCCATCGGCATCTCGTCGATGCCATCCAGGGCCTCCGGGGCCTCGTCGGGCTCCCAGTCCATCTGGATGTCCTCGATCTCTACCAGCGGTTCCTCCGCGTTCACCGACAGGGCGAATGCCACCATCATGACTAGTCCCACAAGCAGGAACCACCCCGTGGGGGTTCCTCTGAAACGACCAACGGTTCTCAAGCTCAAGACCTCCTTCTAAGCACAGCGACTGAGGGGGGTCTATCCAAGATGGACTCCCCGGATATTATTCGCCCTCATCCTATTTAAATTCACGAGAGGTAGTTGACGGTGGTCATTTTCATATGGTGGGAATACCACCCCTACGATGGCCGATTTCAGTAATATTTATTCGACCGATCGTTAAGATGGAGCGCTCAATTGAAAAGGCGCCTAGCAGCTACCTCCAGGATCAGGAAGAGGGATAGGTTCACGACCCATATCGCCGCGATGCCTGCACCGAAGGAGATCGAGCCCGCCGTGTATAGGAACCAGAACGCTCCCAGAACGAGGATGACGAGGGCGTATTGAAGGGCCATGATGCCGATGTACTTGGCGAGCTTTTTGTCAATTCGGACCATGAAGAACGTGTGTCTCCTGTTGATCGACCCGAAGGCGAGGCTGAAGGTGACGAGGTAGAGGGAGCTCAGGGCGATGACGAAGGAGACCATCGTCAGCATGAGGGCGGTGAAGCTGGCCGGGTCAGGGACCCTGTTGATGAAGACAAAGAGGATGATGACCAGGGGGAAAATCATGAAGATCGCCATTGTGGCCCACCTCGCCCTGTACTGGTCCATGGTCCTGTAGGGCATCGCGGAGAGGATGCCACCCACGTTGGCATCCGCCGAGGACAGCGCCATGTTCACGAGGAAGGCCGTCACACCCAGGTACATGACGTAGGGGAAGAGCGGGTCGAACATGCTCAGATCGATCTCCGAGATCATCGAGATTATGATGATGAAGGGGAACAGTATCGGCATGACGAGATAGATTATCGAGCCCATGTCCCGACTGGTCACCAGGAGACCGTTGCGGATGAAGGCGGGGATGGGCCTCCTGGTGACCACCTGGATGTCGGCGGCCGTGGCCACATGGCCGGGACCCGTCCCCAGGATCTCCTGACCTCGTGCGACCCGTTCAAGCACTCTTTGGCTCACTCGACGAATGGCATAGGTGATCAGCACGAGCAGACCCATACCCACGAGGGTGGTCCCGTAGATCATAGGGGGTACCACATCGCTGGGCATGACGGTGAGACCGACCAGGTACCCGCCCGAGAACGGGAAGGGGACGAGGGAGACAAGAGCGTTGATCAGCTCGCCGCTCTCTCCGGCCAGACGTTGCCCAACGTAGAGATCGGATACGAGGCCGACCAGGTACTGGAGGGCTATGAACACCGTCATCATCACGGCCATGTAGCTGGCCATGACGACCACGCGGATCACCGTTGACCCACGGCTGGTGTTGGCGGAGAACACCCTCCTGCTGAGGGCGTCCGCGGTGAGGACGAGGAGGAAGGCCAGGAAGGTCAGCACCAGCAGGTTGACCAGCAAGCAGACGATGAGGAACGTCAAGGACCAAGTGAGCAGGAAGCCTCCGATGGGAAGGGCGAGGAGCATCACCAGGTAGGGGGCTGCATACATGCGGAGGAGCATGTACAGCACCACCCTACGGTTCCCCTTCTGGTCCATCGGCAGCGTGGCCAGGAGACGGAAGTTCTCCCCTTTCATCAACTGGGCGAGGAAGAGCACACCGAACACGAGCAGGACGACCAGGCTCATCACGTAGTACAACCCGAAGGCCATCCCGGTGGCGAACAGCGCATCGTTGGCGTTGGCACCGTCGATGTCCATCGTGATCAGTCTCAGCAGGCCTGCCAAGGGAATGGCCGCCATGAAGGCGAGGAACACCGCCATGAAACCGACGAGCATGTACTGCATCATGCGGGCTGAGTCGATGCTCTGCTGGTAGCGTTCCAGGACCTGCTCCCTCTGGGGCCCCGCCGACTCCAGGGAGGACCTGAAGAAGTCCTCGTCCCAAAGGTACTTGGAGAGGGCCCACAGGCCCTTCCGACCAGGCGGGAACCTGGTGCGGATCAATATCTTACCCTTCTCGTCCTTCACCTTTCGCCGTCGTTTGATCCAGAAGTAAACGCCAAGAACGATACCGATGATGACCAACACCACGGTGAGAACGAGGAGGCCCATGAGCCACCCGTTGGCGCGGAGCTCGTTACCCTCGAAGGTGTTCCCCGAGGTGTCGCCCTCGTAAGCAGCCATGAAGTTGCCGATTAGCCTGTTCTCGATGAACGTGTTCCCCGTTGACCCCGAGAACGAGATGCCCCTGAAATTGGAGATTATCGAGTTGTTCGTGAAGGTATTACCGGCGGAGTCCTCGAGGTCGATGCCCAGCGGGCCATTGCCTCGGATGGTGTTCGACGAAATCTCGTTGTCGTCCGAGTTGGTCAAACGAAGACCGGACGCACCGTTGCCTGTGAGGTTGTTATCATCGATGACGTTCCGATTGGCATCTGAAAGCCATATCCCCTGATAGTTGTCCTCAATCACGTTTTCCGCCACGTCATTGTCCGATGAATCTTTAATCTTGAGCCCGGACAAGCCGTTGGAATGGATGTGGTTCTTGTATATGCTGTTGTTATCAGCATGGTCTACGTGGATGCCAGTGTTCACATTCCACCAGATCTCATTGGTCTGGATCGAACATCCATTGGTGAGATAGAGGTATATCCCCCAGTCGCTGGCTGTTATTTCGTTGATTATTACCATCACATCTCTTGAGTCTCTGACTGTGACGGCCTCATCGCACCATGATATCTCGTTAAGGGTGATAATGATGGCCCTGGACCTATCCACAAGGATGCCATTACTGCTCTGGTTCGTTATCGTGTTCTGGACCACTTGGATACTCTGGCAGCGCACGATGACTATCGCCGAGCCCGTTCCTGGAAACTCGTTATCCCATACAGAGACGTTTCTGCAGCCTTCCAGGTACAGACCCGATCCCTTCCCACCAGAAGTTATATAGAGTCTGCAATCTCGGATCCTAAGGTGTCGGTCGGTGCCGTTGATAACGATGGCGGCTACGGCACCCTCTCCGTCTATGGAAACGTTGTCAAGGATGTAGGCAGTCTCCGGGGACAGGCCGTCACCGCTGGACCAATCGGAGAACGCGTCCATCTCCTCGTTCCCGGTGATGTTGATGGGCTCGTAGACCTCCAGGTCGCCCTCCGCAGCGGAGGCAGGGGAGAGGCCAATTAGCAGGAGTAGGACCAGGACAGGTGCCATCGTGAGGACTGGCACCAAGCAATAAGGTGTCATCCATCCATGGGATTCCATCGAGGACATCTTGCGGCCTCAGTTCTTCGCCTCTTCGTAGGCCTGCTGAAATCGTTCCATGCTCTCCCGGACCGATTGCTCCTGGTCCGTCAGCTTGAGGAAGATGTCCTCCAGGGAGGCTCCAGCGGAGTCCTCGAGGGTGCGCAGCTCATCCAGTGTCCCTTGGGCGACCATCCGTCCCTCGTTGATGACGCCGATGCGGTTGCACAGCGTCTGGGCCTGCTCCATGATGTGTGTGGACAGCAGCACCGACCCGCCCCGCTGGACGTGGAGGGCCAGCATGTCCTTCACGACGCGGCTGGACCTGGCGTCCAGGCCTGACAGGGGCTCGTCGAGGATGAGCAGCCTGGGGCGGTGGAGCAGGGCCGCGATGAGCTGCACCTTCTGCTTGTTCCCGCGGCTCAGGGTCTCCATGAGAGAATCGTAGTACTGGGTGACATCCAGCGAGGTGATGAGACGTGTGGCCCGCTCCGTCGCCTCCTGCTCGTCCAGGCCCCGGACGGAGGCGATGAAATTGAGCATCTCCCGGGGTGTCAGGGAACCGTACAACAACGGTTCCTCGGCCACGTAGCCGATGTGCTCCTTCACCCTCTCGGGATGCTCGAAGGGGTCGTCGCCCAGCACCGATATGCTGCCTCCCTGCATCTCCAGGAGCCCGAGGATGCACTTGATGGTGGTTGTCTTGCCAGCGCCGTTGGGGCCGAGCAGTCCGTAGATCTCACCGGGATGGATGGAGAAGCTGAACCCGTCCACCGCCCTGACCTTGCCGAAGTGCTTGTAAAGGCCCTGGACAACTAGAATGTCCTGACTGGATGCCTCTCCCGAGATCTTCACCACCACCATCCAGTTCGCCCGCACCTCTTGGTCCCGATCAGAACCTGCTAGGGTGTCTGGGCTCAGCCAATCGTAGCATGTCCGTGATAATAAACCTTCTAGGTTGGTTTGGCATATCCTCAGACATCCTTCCGCAGACCGACCATGCGAAGGCCCTTGTCGGTAAGTTCAGGTATACGTCGCCGGAAGATGAACGCTACGGCGATGGCAGCCAGGATAATAACGAACAATGGCAGCAGGACCGCCGTCGCCCCGGACCCCTGCTCCCCAGCCACCTCATATGCGTAGACCTGGTAGGGACCGTACGCGGGCAGGAACGTGGTGCCCTGGCTCGTGCTCCGGGCCACGAAGTAGTACTCCACATTGGAGCCCTCGGGCGCCCCTGGCAACTCCGCCGCGTAGCCGCCCCTTCTGGCATCGGCCAACATGGTCTCCTCCACCCACTCGCCACCGTCCACCCTGTAGTAGAGGAACAGTCCGCCGGGGACCAGCTCGCCGCCGCCCACCCGGACGGTGACCTCGCGGGTATCCGTGCTCGAGGTGTTGTCGAGGGGGTCGTGCACCAGCTCGACGGGCATTCGCCTGGGATGGTCGGCCTCCTCGATGGCCACCAGGTTGGCGCCCAGGTTGTCATGGATGATGCCCAGCAGCTCCTCCTCTCCTGGGATGAACATGTTGTAGCCCAATTCGATGGTGTACGAGATGATGTCGTGCTTGCCGTACATCCAGTCGTTGGAGTCCCCGTCCACGGGGGGATGGCGGCTGTAGGTCTGCTGGTTGCGCTCTGACATGTCGCGGTAGCCGTAGCCGTTGAAGACGTTCATCTCCACGGCGATGCGCGTGAAGGTGTCCTCGTCCTCAGGGAGCTGGAGGGTGAACATCCAGGGCCAGTAGATGGTGCCCTTGAAGGTGTGCATGTGAAGGGCCAGGCTGAACTCGTGGTCCTCGGTGAGCTCCTTGATCGCCCGGGTCTCCATTGCGGTGAACCCACCACGGCCGTCCTCGTCGATGAGGCCGTCGCCATCATTGTCCATGTTGTCCATGTTGTCCTCGTTGATGCGGCGGTCCCCGTCGTCGTCGGCCTTGTCCACGGGGCCGATGTAGTCCTCGGCGCCGGAGTTGGCGTAGCTCTGGGCACCCAGCTCGCCCCAGTGGAAGCCGTAGTTCCGGTTGAGGTCCACGCCGTAGGTGAGGCCCTGCGCGGGCCCCAGGTCCTGGTAGTTGGGCTCCCGGTTCTTGCGCCACAGCTGCGACTCGTCGGTGACGCCCTGGGACACCAGCTGCCGGCAGTACTCGTAGCCGTCGGGGTTGAGGATGGGTATTATCCAGATCTCCCGGTTGTCCACCAGCCACTTGATGCGGTCCTCGGACCAGTCCTCGTCCACCTCGCCGTCCCCGTCGTTGTCCTCGCCGTCGTACGGGTCCTCGTCGATGAGGCCGTCCTTGTCGTTGTCACCCTCGGCGAACCCGTCGTCGTCCAGGTCGCAGCACGCATCGCCGTACCCTTGGACCAGCTGCTCCAGGGTCGTCATCACCAGTTCCAGGCCAGGCCACTCCTTGGCGTGGTGTATCGACGTTATCAGGACCTCGGGCTCGTCCTCGTCCTCGGCCACGTTGTCGGAGACCTTCACGGCCCAGATGTCCCGTCCCTCGTAGGTGACACCGATGGAGATGACCATGACTATCTCCGGATGCGAGTCGGCCATGTGGAAGATGGTCTCCACCATCTCGTCGTAACCCATGTAGAGGTCCAGGAACGAGGAATCCACCGCGCTGGAGGGTGCCGGGACTGTGGCTAGCAGGAGCAGCCCTGCGATGACTGTGATGGCCTTCTTCCCACCCGTTGGCATACCGCCTAGCCTATCCCCGGCTCGATAGATATACCTTTTGTCGGATATCCCCTTATCTTTCGGTCATCCGAACGAGCCAGCACCAATAAAGGCGAACAATTAAATAGCTTCTTGCGGCTGGACGGGGGCATGCGCTACGGGGTGCTCCTGACCGTTCCATTGTTGGTGTTGCTGCTCCTCATCGGCGGAGGGGCCGCGGGTCAGGAGACCGAGTCCGAGACGATAGATGCATCGGGTTACTGCTCGAACCCCGACTCTGATGCCAGCGGGGCCGTCTGGGAGCAGACCTACCACCTGGAGGAGGGCACCCTTGTCTCGGTGGAGGTCACCGTCATCTGGACCGACGACGAGGGGACCGACTCCCAGGCGGACACCTTCGAGGTCGTTTGCGTGGACGGGGACGGCACCCAGATATCCGACGCGGGCAGCAATGGCGAACTCCAGGACTTCCTCGAGATGGAGGGGCTGAACAACACCTGGACCATCACCGTGGAGTGCCTAGAGGCGGGACCCACGCCCGTTGGTCCCCTGGGGTTCATCGTCCAGACGGACCCCGGCAACTCCTGGCGCATGACCTTCACCTACATCTACGTCCCCGAGGAACCGGAGGGCCCCGGGGGTCCCCAGATACCGCCGGAGATCGAGGCATTGTACGGTGACCCTCTCTTCTGGACCCACGTGATCTTCATGATCGCCTCCACCTACATGTTCGGCCTGGTCGGCCTCCTGGCCGGCATCAAGCTGATAAGGGGTCGCAAGTGGGAGGACGACCCCAGCAGGTGGAAGCGCGCCCTCGCCACCAACAGGCCCTTCCGGGCGATCGCGGTGCACGTCTGGCTGGTCTTCCTCATCGCCGCCGTCCCCCTGGGCATGTACGTGTCCGCGATGGTATACGGATGGGAGAACGCCTGGACCAGCTTCCCAGCGGTGTGGAACCCCTGGTTCTACGACATCACCAACGCCGACAACGTCTCCCTCATCGTCCTTGTGCTCTGGGCCATCCCCCTGTGGCTCAACCGCCATCAGCTGGTGGCCAGCAGACCCCACGCCTGGTTCTTCGGCAGGATCAAATGGTTCCGCGACATGGCGGACAAGGCTCCCGAGGCCAGGATAACCGACCGGGAGCTGACCATCATCTACTTCCTGATGGGCGTCTTCGTCTTCCTGCTGTTCGTGATACAGCCCCACGGGAACTGAGCGGAACCGAAGGTAACGGCCCAGGCGTTTATGTTATTTATTCACCCAGCTGGGAGAAGCCTCTTTGGTCCTTCGTGATGTATATCAGGCCGTGGGTGGGAGATACCCTACGTCACCACGGCCATCTTCCCTGACATCTGGCTACCGCTGTGAACATCAGATGCTCTTGCCCTCGGTGGAGACGACGACCTCCTCCACCTCTATGTCCTTGCCCGACGTATGGACCGCCCTGGCCACTATCTCCTTGAGGCCGAAGCAGCAGGGCACCTCCATGTGGAGGAGCACCACCTTCTTTATGTCGTTAACCGCGAAGATCTGCTTGAACTTGTTCAGGTAGGCCCTTGCATCGTCGAACTTGGGACAGCCGATCACCACCGACCGGCCCCTCAGGTAGTCCTGGTGGAAGTTGGCCATCGCGATGGGCACGCAGTCGGCCGCCACCAGCAGCTCCTTCCCCTTCAGGAAGGGCGCGTTCGCGTTGACCAGGTTGAGCTGGACGGGCCAATGCCTGAGCTGCGACCTTGGCGCCTCGCCGGATGGCTCTGCAGGCCCGTCCTCCACATCGGCTATGACCATCTCGGCGGTCCCCGGGCATCCGCAGACAGAGGGTACCTCCTCCACGCCACCCTCCGGCGGGTTCTTCAAGAGGTTGGGATGTCCGATCTCCTCCAGGTAGGCCAGGGCCTCTTGGAGGAGCTCGGTCTCGCCGTGGTCCTCCAGGTGCTTGAGATGGGCGTACACCGTGTTGTCGCCGAACTTCACCATGTTCCCCATCACCTTTCGCTCGCTGTAGGGTTCGGCCTCCCTCTCGATGATGGTGATGGCGTCCTCCGGGCACGTTCCCAGGCACGCGCCCAGGCCGTCGCACAGGATGTCGCTAATGAGACGGGCCTTCCCGTCGATGACCTGCATGGCACCCTCGGGGCAATTGGGAATGCAGACCCCGCAGCCGGTGCATAGCTCCTCGTCGATCTCGATTATCTTCCGGACGGGCATGGTTATGGGCCTCCTGCTCGCTTCGGCACTGTCAAATCCCTGCTTGCCCTTATTAATATCACCTTAGTGGATAGGTTTATTTCAACTTCGCACAATTGAAGGCCGATGGAGAAGGGGGACCTTTACAAGGATTTGGCCTATTACTACGACCTCATCTACGACTGGAAGGACTACAAGACCGACGTAGCGAGGGTCGAGAGCATCGTGGCGTCCCACTGTACGACGGGTGGCACGTCCCTTCTGGACATCGGTTGCGGGACTGGAGGGCACCTGTTGTACCTCCAGAAGAGCTATTCATGCGTGGGCATCGACAAGAGCCTCGAGATGCTGGAGGTTGCCAGGGAGAAGCTGCCAGATATCGACCTCATCGAAGCGGACATGATGGACTTCGACCTGGGAAGGACCTTCGACGTGGTCGTCTCGTTGTTCAGCACCATCGGTTACGCCACCACTCCGGGGGACCTGGAGGCGGTGACGGGGAACATCGCCAAGCACCTTAAGGAGGGTGGCGTCGCCATCGTGGAGCCCTGGCTCCGAAAATCGGACATCCGGCCCCGATACGTAGGGATGCACACGTACGATTCCGAGGCCATCAAGATCGCCAGGCTCGGAAGGCTCATCGTCGAGGATGACATCTCGGTCTTCGAGGCCCACTACCTGATCGCAGAAGATGGCGATATCAGGCATGTGGTGGACAGGCACAGGTTGGCGATGCTGGGTGAGGACGCCATTGTCGCGGCGCTGTCCAAGGCAGGCCTCGACGCGTGGTTCGAGGATGATGCCTTCGTCCAAGACAGGGGGGCCGTCATCGCCGTGAAACGATCCCGATGATCCCTTGGCCAGTTTCCTCACCGTGCTAATGAGTATAATGGGATATCCTCCGATAACTGCTCGAATTACTCGGAAATAGGTAGGGATAGTGCGGCTATAACTATATATTCGACCATCATGTGATTGAAAGTGGTGATTTTCAATGTCAATGAGGAACGAGTTGGACCTGTTGGCGGAGGCCTGCGAGGTCTGCGCCGCCGAGGATGACGCTTCAATCGACCAGCACATGGCTACCTGCCCCGCCTGCGACGACCGTGCCAAGAAGGCGGAGGAGATCAGTCAGATGATCCAGGTATTCCAGATGATGGCTGCCAAGCCCGAGGAGGACCGAAGGATGATCCTCACTGCTCGCATGGACGGGTTCGTAAGCATGCCCGATGACAAGCGGGTCGACGCCATGACGGACATGTTCGACACCCTCGAGGACCTGACCCCCGAGCAGAGGAACACCATCGTCAAGACGAGGACGGACATCCTGACCTCCATGCCGAAGGGCGAGAGGAACAAGATCCTGGGCTCGGCCCAAGATATCATCTCCACCTGGGAGCCAGACCGGAAGATGATGGAGCAGGAGGCCATCATGTACGCCACCGAGGATTACATGCTCCTCAAGCGCATGCTGGTCCGCAGGATGTTCAAGAAGATGATGATCTAGTGTCATGTCAACCGTGTAATGTCGTAAATTATTTAACGGATGTCCACCATGATATACCTTGGTGGATTGGATATGAAGAAATACATAGTGACACTTACCAAGGATGAGCGTGAAGCTCTTGGTGCACTTATCGCCAAAGGCAAACACAGGTCGCAGAAGATCCTCAACGCTCTGATCCTGCTCGGATGCGACGAGGGTGATCATCAGATGAGCCGTTCGACCAACGAAGAAATGTCCCGCATCTTGAGTATAAGCATGAGAAAGATCGACCGCGTGAAGAAACGTTGTAACAACTCAGCTTTTGGAAGTCCTTAAGATGAGATCTTGTTGAAGTCTCAT
>CBDUQW010000027.1:0-39577 GCA_965369625.1 uncultured Thermoplasmata archaeon
CGTCGTGCACGAGCTTCTTGGGCCCCGTGGCCAGCGCGTCGGCCAGGTCGACCCAGTCCAATTCCTGTAGCTCCTTGGAAGGGATGCCGTAGGGGAGGCGGCCGATGGCGTTCTGGTACTTGCGCTTGTCGTTGTCCAGCCGGAGCTGATCCTGCTCCTCCTCGGACATGACGGGCTCGGCGGCCTCAGCGCCCGTGAAGAGCCCCTCGACCTCCTCCGAGTCGCCCTCGGAGATCGTGGCCTGCATGGACAGCTGGGTCCCGGTGGTGCCCGTCATCTCTATCTCCGCGGGTGCCTCCTCCTGGGCGCGGGAGAGCTCCAGCTCCTCCTCCCACTCGTCCGCCGTGTCCTTGAGGGCGTCGCGGGTGCGCTCCAACGCATCCCGCTTGGTCTCGGCGTCGAAGGCGGCCTCCTCCTCCTCCTCGATGCGCTCGGTGCGACGCTTCGAGCCGACGAGGAACAGGACCGCACCCAGGACGACCAGGGCCACCACTATCCCCATCAGGAGGACCCAGTTGGTACCATCGGTGGTGTCGTCGTCGTCCGGCGGTGGTGGTAGTTCAGAGCCCCTCTTGGGCTTGATGAGCACGTCCAACCAGACCGACTTGGTGAAGTCCGGGTCCCTGACCGTGAGGGTGATGCGGTGGAGACCGGGCTCGGCCAGCTCGACCGTGAGGCTCGAGCCGTATCCCAGGACGCCCGAGATGTTGGACTCCCAGGTGAAGTTCAGCTCCTGGCCGTACTTGAGGTCCGGGTCGTCGCAAAGGGCGGTGAGCATGAAGCTCTTGTTGACCTTGAACTCGGCCCCGCTGGCGGGGGTGGAGATGGTGGGGTCGGTCATGGGGTCGTTCTCGTTCTCCACCACGATGGTGAAGTCGATGGTCACCTTCTGGTCGGGGCTGACCGTGTCGTGGACGGTCAGGGTGAAGTTCAGTGTTCCCACCTCGTTGTTCTGCGGTGCGAATATGATGGTGCCTGCTATGGGGTCGTGGGTCACGGACTGGGAGGCGATGGTGGCCACCAGCTCGTCGCCCTCCACGTCCACCACTTCGTACGTGATGGTCAGGGTCTCCCCCTGCCGGATGGTGTACTCGATGGCCCCCCCGGTGTAGGCCTTCCCGTCCACCGTCCCGATGACGGGGATGTCGTTGACGGACAGTACCGTCACATTGACGGACTGGCTTGTGTCGAACTCCCCGTCGGTGGCCCAGAACTTGAGGACCACCTCGCCGAACCAGTCGGCCTCGGGAGCGAGGGTCACCATGCCCGTTCCCGGGTCGATGGTCACCTCCATGTGCTCGGGGGTCGTGTCCAGGGTGAACTCCAGGACATCCCCGTCGGGGTCGAAGAAGGCGGTAGAGAGGTCGAGCCAATCCGTGTCCACCGTGTCCTCTGGGAACTCCGGGTCGGGCAGGTCGTTGAAGACCCTCGGCGGGGCGTTGGCGATGACCCGCCATACCATCGCCGGCAGTCCCTCGTCGTCGCCGTCGAAGGCCCTGACCTCCACGGACCAGTTCTCGCCCTTGGTGGTGTGCTCCGATGGCAGGTGATCGTCCTCGACCTCGGGGTACAGCACCCCGTCCTTGTACCACCTGTAGTGGTAGGTCAGGGCCCCGATCTCGACATCCACGGAGGACGTGACGATCTCCACGTAAAGGTTCACGTCGGTGAGGGGCTCCTCGGGTGTCAGCATCACCTCCGGGGCGGATGGCAGGTTGTTGAGGACCTCCAGGGCCTCGGGGAAGAGCATCCACTCCGAGTGACCCCCGTCGGTGTCCCAGACCGTGACCTGGACGTCGTACTTGCCCACGGGTACGAACCTGTTCGGTACCACGTTGGCCTGCCATTGGTCATCGACGAGATCGAAGTCCCCGAACATGTGGTCCTTCCACTGGTCCGCAGAGCCGTTCAACCTGTGGCGCGCCTCCACGGTGAGCTCTCCGATGTCGTCG
Source organism: uncultured Thermoplasmata archaeon (assembly GCA_965369625.1). GTDB lineage: Archaea > Thermoplasmatota > DTKX01 > DTKX01. The sequence goes on from CBDUQW010000027.1 coordinate 1,953, forward strand.
TACTCGTCCGTGACGTTGGCCACGAGCCTCGTGTTCCGGGTGCGGTAGACGATGGTCGAGGTCAGCTCCATGCCCAGGACCCGGGGGAGTTCCTCCACCCGCAGCGTCCAGTTCAGCCACAGGTCGTCGAGGGCGAAGGCCCCGCTGGCATCCAGGCCCTGGACCACCACCACCACCTGGATGGAGCTGTGATCCTTCACTAGGAACTGGTCGCCGATGTACCAGGAATTGGTGCCGTCCATGAGCATGGTCTCCGCGAGTACCTCCGCGGTATCCGAGTCCACGAACTGCAGGGTGCCCGACTGTCCGGGCCCCAGGCTGGCGGTGTACTTGAAGGTGTGGAACACGTCGTATTTCCTGTGATCGGTCAACGATATGTCGGTGCTTCTGTAGCCGCCCTGCCCCGCCTCGAACATCTGAACGGCAAGGACGTCGGAGGCGCCCACCGTCGGCAGCAGGATGTCAGGGGTGCTGGCCCACCCCGAGGCCCCGCCCAGGTAGACGCGGCTCGGCACCTCGTAGGATTCCCCATCGAACTGGCACGCGAAGGCCAGGTCCTTCCATCCCGTCCCGTCCAGGTCCATGACCCCCACGGAAACGGCTCCCGTGGTGGGAAGCCTCACGTCGGGGGAACCGGGAAGTCCCCTGGTGCCGTCACCAAGGTAGACGTAGGAGTCGATGGAGTAGTCCTGGCTATTGTCCTGCTCGTTGGCGAATACGATGTCCAGGTCGCCGTTCCCGTCCAGGTCGGCCACCGCCACGCCCTGTGCTCCCATCGTCGGGAGCCGCTTGGGCCCGGTGGCGAAGCCGCCTCCCGCCTTGCCCCAGTAGACGTAGCTGTCTATCTCGGTAAGGCCCCCGGAGCGGCTGTTGGCGAAGACCAGGTCCACGTGGCCGTCGTCGTCGATGTCCCCCGAGGCCACGCCCCGGGCGCCCTTGGTGGCCAGCAGGTGGTCCGGGGTGGTCCCGTCGAAGCCCGTGGCGCCCTGGAGGAACACCATGCTGTCCGTCGCGGTGGTGGAGGAGTCCCTGAAGCAGGCGAACACCAGGTCCAGCCGGGTGTCGCCGTCCACGTCGACGACCTCCACGTCCGAAGCCCCCGTCGTGGCGAAGGTGACGTCGGGGGTCAGGCTCCAGCCGGCGGCCGAGCCCCAGAAGAGCGTGCTGTTGACATGGAAGGTCGTACCATCCTGCTCCTGGGCGAAGACCACGTCCACGAAGCCATCGCCATTGATGTCCTCCATGACCACGTCCGTAGCGCCTGTCGTCGGGAAGGTGTTGTCGGGCACGGACTTCCATCCGAAGGGTGAGTTCAGATAGAGGGGGCTCTTGGCGGCGTAATTGCCGACGGACGTGCGGTGCACGGCGAAGAGCACGTCCAGGAACCCGTCGTCGTTCACCAAGGCCGTCGAGGCGGCCGAGACACCGCGTGTGTTGAATGTCATCGGTTCTCTGGTCAGGTAGTCCAGGCCTCCAGAGTCCACATAGAGCAGACTGTCGGCATCGTAGCCCCCGTCCCATCGCTGGCTGGGAACAAGCAACTGAGGGGAGTCGCTGAACAACGTCGATCTCTTCAGGACGCCCTCGGCCACACCGACCCCAATGTAGCGGTCGATCTTGGCAACACCGTAGAACTGCTCCCTCCACTCTTGTAGGTTCATCCACCTGACCGTCATGCGGTCAAGGGCAGGTGTGGTGTTGTTGAACTCGGTAGCGATCACGACCCTTATTGCGATCGTCGGGTAAGCGGATGGGTCCAGAAAGGAGAGGTCGATGTCAAGGTCCTTCAGGTCCTTCATGCTGGTTATCAAGCGGTTGGAAGCGTCCAGGACATCCAAGGATATCGAGGTGTTCGCGGGGAAGGTCCCTTCGAGATGCATCATGTCCCATTTCTTATCCACGGGTAGGTTGATCGGTTCGGTTACGAGGACCCCTTTGAATGCACGCCTATCGGTCACCCCTTTTGGAATGGCCAGGGCAAGATCGTTCCAATCCCTAGAAAGGTCGATGGTGGTCGTGGGCGTCGTGGGCCATGAGCTCCCGCCATTGAATATGTCGATGTGAAAGGAATAGTCCCCATCGTACTCATACCTACAGATGAGGATGTCATCGTAACCGTCCAGGTCGATATCAGCCATCATACTTCGATAATACCTATAGGCGTGAACGATGTCCTCGTGCATCCTCGAGGACTTCCACCCATCCGGGCCCCCCTCGAAGATGTTGATCTTGTACTCAGAGCTGGTGATGGAGACAACGGCAACGATATCCAGGTATCCGTCCCCGTTGAAGTCACCCGCGTCAGGGTAATAAACATACGATGTAGCGGAGAGGGTGTAGGCCGGCGTGGCACTCGGTCCCGAGGCGGTTCCCAGGTATATCTTGACATTAGATCCATCGCAGATGATTATGTCGAGAATCCCGTCGCCGTCCATGTCCTTCATATTTGAATAGTAGCCATCTATCGTGACATCGGCCGTGGTACCTGGACCCTCCGGTCCACCATAGAAGATATACCTGTCCCCGAATACAAGGTCCTCGTACCCGTCCGAATCCAGGTCCCCGATCTGGGCAGAGCTGTACTCCTGGTCGGTGAAGACGATATCCGGCTGGCTGTCGAAGGACCCCTCCTGGCTGAGGAATACACTGCTGCTATGGTCCCCGTCCCCACCGCACGCGAACGCCAGGTCGGGCCATCCGTCCCCGTTCAGGTCTCCGGTGGCCGGTCTGCGAGCCGCATCAGTCGTGAGGTCCTCTTTGTTGGAGGTCGAGTAGGTGTCGGTTCCGTCGTTCCAATAGATCCTGGAAGTGGAGCTTTGGTCCGTTACCACCATGTCCAGGTCTCCATCGAGGTCCAGGTCATCGAAGCAAACACCCCTTGAGGTGCTGACGCCAAGTTGGGTAGGGTCATCGTACCCGGTACCTCCCGAGTTCCCATAGATGAGGTCTAGATCATTATCTTGTGCACCGGCTATCAAGGGATAGGGGTCGTACCCTGCGGCGCCGGCCGAAGTGCCCCTCGAGAGATCGATCTCCAGGTTCCCCTCGGTGAAGTTGAGGTTGCGATAGGAGGAGAGCTTGCCTGTCCCGAGGAACTCGTCCCTCCACTCGCCATGGGGGACGTAGTAGAGGTGCCAACCGAGGAGCGTCGGCCGGTCGGTGCCGTCGGCATTGAGGTTGACCTGGATGCGTATGGCCGGGTAGGCCACGCAGCCCAGTGTGGTGAGGGAACGGTCCGTGCACACCTTCTTCGCGAAGCCAGGGACGGTCGCGTTGGCGTAGCCCACCACGGAGGACTCCTTGGCGGCGTTGAGTATCGAGATCTCGATGCTGCTGTTCCCCGGTACGACGGCGTCCAGGTAGACGATGTTGTAGTTGTACCCCGGCTCGGCCCTGATGACCTCCGAGGCGATGTACCCCTCGTCCTCCCCCGCCACCAGCCGGGCCTCCCCTCCGGTGACCTCGACGTCCACCAGACCGTCGGGCGTGTAGACGTGGCTCAGGTCGTCCAGCTTGTCCGACCACATGGGCTCCCCGTCCGATAGGGGCTCAGGACCCCTGGTATCCCCGACATCATCGACTTGTGACGGAAGTACTCCTACGAGGTTCGGCCCAGCGATCAACAGCGTTAACACCAGCACAGCGAGCAGACCCTTACCAAGGTTCCTCATAACCTCCCTCCATGACCTTGCATCAGGAGCGGTACGGTACACTGGCCGATCGGAGCCCCTTGTGGGAACAGGCCGATACCGTTTCCCCTCCTGGCCATTTCCTATGAAAGTTGAATGATAAAAAGTTTCTAGAAAGAACCAACATGTCGAGGTCCGAGGAAGAGCATCATGGATGGGGATGACCCTTTCATTTCGTACACTGGATATGGAGGGAGGCTCACTCCCCGTACTTCTTCACCAGCTTCTGGTAGCTCTCCTCGGAGATCTCCCCCATGATGAATCGCTCCTCCAGCTTCTTGAGCAGCGCCTCGTTGTCCATCGTGGGCTCTATGGGCTTGGCCACCTCCTTGACCTTGGCCCCGTGCTCCTTGAGGAACGTGGAGGAATCGTCGGCGTCGGAGAAGTACCAGCGACCGTCGATGCCGGTTATCTCCTGACCGTCGTGCACGAGCTTCTTGGGCCCCGTGGCCAGCGCGTCGGCCAGGTCGACCCACTCCCGGTCCTGGAGCTCCTTGGAAGGGATGCCGTAGGGCAGGCGGCCGATGGCGTTCTGGTACTGCCGCTTGAGGTTGTCGAGCCGGAGGGCCTCCTTCTCCTCGTCGGATTGCTCCGCGACGGCGGCGCCGACCCCGGTGAAGAGCATGTCGGCGTCCAGCATCTGGTTGGTGGGCTCGAAGCCCAGGGAGACCCAGCCAGTGACCTGGGCCCGCAGCGCGATGTAGATGTCCGGGTCGACGATGCGGTAGTACAGCTCGAAGTTGCCGCCGTCGAAGGTGGTGTGGTTGTCGCCGTACTCGCCGGGGCTGACGACGCCGTCCAGCTCGCCCGAGGGCGGCGGCGGGGGCGTGGTCCCCAGCTCCAGCTTTCCCTCGTCCTGCTTGGCGACACCCGAATCCCAGGCGTCGCCCACGCCCATGATCCAGACCACCTTCATGCTGCCGGTGAAGGGTATGGTGAGGTCGTAGGCGTCCCCGGTGTCCAGGTCCCGACGGAACTCGATGGTGGTGTAGCCCGCTGCCTCGGAGCCGTCCTCGTTCTCGATGTCCATGGTCCCGCCCAGGCTGGTGTCGTTCACCGCGGGGCCCGTCTTGGTCGAGGACCAGGTGTCACGGACGTCGACGTTGGGACCGGCGGTCACCCGGCCGTAGACCAGGTCCACGTCCTTGAGCTCGTCCTTGGGGTCGAAGCCCAGGGCCAGGTAGCCCGTGGTGGCGGCCCTGAGGCCGAGGTAGATCCTGCTGCCGTTGATGGTCCAGTGCACGTAGAACTGGTCGGTGTCGAAGACCATGGAGTGCTCGTACTCTCCCGCGGAGATGACGCCGTCCTGTTCGGGGTCCGCCCCCGAGACGGCCTGGGGCGCCGTCAAGGGCACCACCTGGAGCAGCATCAGCACCGTCAGCGCCACCGCGGCGGTCCTGTTCATCGCGATGGGCTCATCCCTTCTCGACCCTCGTCCCATCCGGGTGCCTCCCTCGATAACGATATCATTCCCTCCGGTCCTGGGGGACCGGTGTATCGTTCCAGCATTCTACTACCATATAAAAAAGCTACCGAAGGGGAGGTGAACTCGGCGGTCCCTCACATCAGCTCGATGTCGTGGAGGATCTCCAGGTCGGTGCCGGCGCCGCCCAGCACCACCACGGGCACCTCGACGTCGCAGGCGTTGAACATGCAGATGCTCTCGTCGGAGACGGGGCAGAAGAAGACCATGGCCAGGAGGTGGAGGGTGGTCTCGCCGTCCCCCCCGACCTCCACGGGCACCTGCCAGTCGAAGGTCAGGTCGGGGATGCCGAAGGGGGGCACCACCAGCACCGCCTCGTCCGAAGAGGTGAGGGTGACGGTGTGCTGGCCGTCGGGAAGGAACTTGTAGCCCTCGGGCAACCTCAGGGCCAGTCGGATGCTGTCCCGGTCCGAGTCCATCAGCCTCTTCTCCGGTCTTCCCTCTCCCATGGCAACCGCCTCTTGCCTGCGGTAAAGGTCTGGTGGGGGATATCGTTTTCCGTGGGGGTCTAGGCGTCCTTGACCTCGATCGACCCGATGGAGCGGAGCATGCGGGCGCCATCGAGGGCCTCCATGACCTTCACCTCGTGGACCAGCTCCAAGCCCCGGTCCGAGCCCGCACGCACGCGGACGGTCCACTCCTCGTCGATGGTGGCGTAGATGCATATGGTGGCGTCGCTGGTGGGGCAGAAGAAGACCTGACCCTCCAGGTGGAGGATGACCCTCCCCTCGCTCCGCACCGTTATCGGCACCTGCCAGTCGAAGGACAGGTCGGGAAGGTCGAAGGGAGGGATGGAGACCACGGATTCGTCCGAGGAGCCCACGTTCAGGAAGTGGTGCCGGTCCGGGATGTACATGTATCCCGGCGGCAGGCTGACCACCACGTGGAGGGTCGTCTCGCTCGCATCCATCTCCTTTATCGGGTTCACATCTCTCGTGTCCATGGTACTCTCTCTCCTGTTCATCGCCGAGACCTTCGATGACGTCCCGATGGCCGCCAAGAGGACGGACTGGCGGTCTTTATTGATTCTATACTTTGCCTGTATTAAGCCCTTCCCCGAATAAGGGCGATCGGTCGTTATTTATTTGATGCTCGGCATCCACGAGGAGGGGTCCGCTCCCCACCACGGTGACGGGAAGGACCAGCTCCAGGGCGGCGGACCGACAGGGGTCCAGAAGCACGATACTACCCCGAGGTCGCGAGAGAAGGGGTCCATGGGACACCTTCCGCTGGAGGGTGGTCCTAGTGCTCTAGGCACGAATAAGGTGGTGCCGCAGGGGGGAGGGTCCTCAGCCGTTGCTCAGGAGGACCATCGGGATGGTGATGACCATGTACAGCCCCATGACCACCAGGGGGTTCTTGTAGACATCGCCCTCGTCCCGGTACAGGTAGTAGAACCAGAGCATGACGCCCCCCAGGGTCGCCCAGATGATGAGCTGCCAGTAGATGAACATGGTGTACGTGACCAGGTACTGGTAGTACCTGAACGAGAGGACGCTGGCCGTCGTGTAGATGAAGAGGACGATGGTGCCCCACAGGCCGAACCGGGCCCGCTTGTCGTGGTCCACGACGCTCCCGGGCCTCTTCCTGGCCTTCTTCGCGTAGGGGCTCTCGCGGTCCTTCCGCTTCTTCGGGCTCTTCTTCCCCATGGGTGGCGAACGGTAGAAGGAGTATTTGAAAGGCATGCCAGAGCATCACGGGGATACCCCATCGAAGGGGCGATCCTCACCAAGGAGCGGCGCTCAACAACCAGCTGGCCACAAACGTATAGATTACGACCATCCAGAACGCCTCGCGATATACGGGCTGCCTGGAGTTCCAGACGTATATGAAGTACAACAAGGCTGCGAAGAACCCTATGATCGCCCATTGGACGATGTAGTAGGAGTAGTAATCGTAAGGCAATACGCCGTACGCCTTGGCCAGATTGTTGGCCACTGTGAAGACCGCAGCAACGATGACCAGGTAGGAGATGAGCGCGGCCCGCTTCTTGTGCGGACCCACTTCTCCGGACATCTTACGAGCCCTGCGCTCATGGTGGCTGGGACGTTTCTTCGACCTGGAACCCCTCTTGACCAAGGTGGAATATATCCTCTGGCGTCGTATATTAATCCTTGCAGGTCCCCGAGGGCACATTAAAATATTCCCTCCGCCTATTTATCTCGGGGTAAGGGGTAGAGACCTTCTCCCGGTGGTGATGGCATGACGGTGATAGAGGTGGTGCCCGGCAGGGGCAAGGTCGTCCTGGACGTGAAGGGGCTTTACAAGCACTTCGAGCAGGTCCGGGCCGTGGACGGCATATCCTTCTCCGTCAGGTCGGGGGAGACCTACGGCCTGCTGGGACCCAACGGTGCGGGCAAGTCCACCGCGCTCAAGTGCATCCTGGGCCTGTACAACATCCAGGGGGGCACCATCTCGGTGCTGGGGGCAGACCCTATGGCGGACCCCGAGAAGGCGCGCGTGTTCATCGGCTACGTCTCCGAGGAGCCCGAGATCTACAAGTCCCTGACGGTGCGCGAATTGCTCAACTTCGTCGCCTCCATCCGCGAGCTGGACCAGAGGGAGGCCTCGGAGCGGGCGGCCCAGATGCTCACCTCGCTGGACGCCGACCAGTACTTCGATTCCGTGGTGGCCACCCTCAGCCGGGGCAACGTGCAGAAGGTCCAGGTCATCGCGGCCATGCTCCACGAGCCCGAACTGCTCATCCTGGACGAGCCCCTCACCGCCCTGGACGCCAAGTCCCGCCGCGTGGTCAAGGAGCTGGTCAAGCTCCACACCCGCCGGGGAGGCGCGGTGCTGCTGTCCACCCACGTGATGGAGCAGGCCCAGGCCCAGTGCGACCGCATCGGCATCATCGACAAGGGCCGGATGGTGGCCGAGGGGACCCTGGAGGAGCTGCGGGCGCTGGAGGACGCGGCGGGCGCGTCGCTGGAGGACCTGTTCCTGCGCATCACCGAGCAGGACCGCTCGGTGGAGGAGATCATGCAGCGCTTCGAGGAGGCGTACAAGAGGGGGTCGGATTGACCGGGGATGAGGAGGACTCCGGGGGGCTGGGGGCGCTGTCCCCCTTCCGTCGCAAGCGGGAGTGGGACATCTCCGGCATCGTGAACGAGGAGGTCCAGCTGGAGGCCCTCCTCCTGACGGCGGGGGCACAGCAGGCCCAGATCCTCGACACCTACCAGAAGAACGCCAGGAAGATACGGCGGTTCCGGTTCCTGCAGGGGTTCTTGATATCCATCCTGGTCCTCTTCCTCACCACGATACCGGTCTCCGGCCTCATGATCGCCATGGACACGGCGATCACCGAGGAGAACCTCTACACCACCTTCAGCGCCACGACCGCCGCCCTGGCCGGCTACTACCTGCTGCTGCTTGGGGCCTACCTCAGCTTCGTCATGATAATGGCCGCCTCCTTCTTCAAGGGCGAATCCCTGCGTTGGCTCAGGAACTTCCCCATCTCCCGCAGCAGCATGGCCTGGATAGTCGCCTTCACCTTCATCCGTCCCCACGTCGTCCCCCTGTGCGTCACCTTCCTCGCCCTGCCCGTGGCGGGGACCCTGGTGACGGGGTCGGGCAAGTTCCTGGTGGCCTCGCTGGTGTGCAACGCCGTCATGGTGGTCTTCATCCTCGCCGTGCTGGTCGTGCTGGCCGAGGTCATCGTCAACAGGGTGTTCCGCGAGAGCAGGTCGACGGTCAACACCGTCGTGAGGGTGGCCTTCACCAGCCTCTACCTCCTGTTCACCTTCTCCATCTTCATCTTCCTGGGCCCCTTCCTTGCCTGGGTGTCCTCGCTGTTCGTAGAGGACCCGTCCAGCATACCCGACCAGGGCATGCTCGTCATCCTGGCCCTCGTCCCATTCCCCTTCGCCCCCGCCTCCCTGATGTCATTGAGCCTGTTCCCCACGGGCCTGGGAGCCACACGGGTCGCCTCCGTCATAGGGGTCCTGCTGTTCATGGCCCTCACCCTGTGGCTCTCGCTGCGGGCGGGAAGGTCCTTCCTCCGCGTCGCCTACCAGAGGGAGGGCGCCCAGATGGCCGAGCGACGGGAGCACTTGGCTCCCAGCAAGCTGGTCCTCGACCCTGTCCCCCCCGTCCAGGCCTTCGTGCGGTCCAGCCTGACCATGGTCACACGGGACCTGGGCAGGTTGATGATGCTCATCATGGCCCTCATCCTGCCCCTGATGTGGGGCTTCATGTACATGACCATGGGCGAGGAGATGGCCTTGGTGGGTCTTGGGGTGGCCATGGCCTACATGGGGCTCATGCCGGATATGATGAACCAGGCCTTCGCGGGCACCGAGATGAAGATGGGGGGCGTGCTCAAATCTCTGCCCTACCGGAACTGGGACCTGTTCCGGGCCAGGCGCCGCCTCATCTCAATCTTCATGGTGGTCCCCCTGCTGGTCATGCTGGTGTTCTTCCAGGGGAGGTACGGCATCCCGGACGAGTTCGTCTGGTTCTTCCTGTCCGCCTTCCCCTTCATGGTGTTCCTCGCGACCCTCTACCTGATCATGTACTCCTTCCTCTTCGGGAAGGTCAACGAGAACTACACCCTCTTCGAGGTCAACATCGGTCACCGGATCGGCAAGCGGATAATCCTGGTGGTAGTGCCCGCCACCCTCATCATGATACTGTACGTGGGGATAGCCGCCTACATCGGTCTGATAGCCGTCTCGTGGGTGGGCCCAGTGACCTTCCTCTGGATATTCAACATCCTGATGGTCGTCCTCTCGGACCTGATGGCGCGGAAGCTGTTCAAGGGGCCGATGCCCTGGGACGACGCCTCGCGACCCACGGCCTCGCCCGAACCTGCCTGAGCCAGGTCTCACACCTCGTCCTCGTCGTCCTCCAGGCCGGGGCCCGGCTGCTTGCTCATCCACCACACGGAGCCAACCACCAAGGCTAGTATCGCCACGATGATCACCACCATCATCATGAGCAGGCCGAAGCCCTCGTCGGCGTCGGGCTCTTCCCCGTTGTCGTCGCCCTCCTCGGTGGTGAGGGTGTACTGGACGGTGGGATACAGCTCGTTGCCCGCGGTGTCGGTGGCGTCGGCGGTGATCTTCCAGGTGTACTCCTGGGAGTGCTTGAGTTCTGACCGGGGCTCGATGGTCATCGTCTTGCTGTCGGGACTCCACGAGAGGTTCGTGGCGACGGTCACGGTGTTGCCGTCCTTGTCGACGTACCACATGCTGGTGGCGCCCGAGGTGGCGGTCTGGTTCATGGCCTCGGAGAACCTCACCACGATGTTCACGTCCACCTTCTCGTCCTTTGCGGCGTCCTCTGGGTCCGCGCTTTCCACGTAGGGATTGCTGGTGTCCATGATCAGCACCAGCGTGTATACCGGGGAGATCTGGCCCGTCGCGTCCTGCACCTGGAAGTACACGGTCTTCTCGCCGTCGATGGCGGTCAGTTCCCATTCCAGGGTCTCCACCGGGTTCTCCCAGGGCTCGTCGCCGCCTATGGCCTCGTTGCTCACCCGCATGCCGACTATTGAGGACGTCTCGTCCTTGTAGGTCAGGAGCAGCATGATATCGGGGTCCATTACCTTGTCGCCTCCACCCTGGATGGCGATGGTCCCGGTGGGCTTGTCTGTGTCCAGGACGATGGTGTCCGAGTAGACCTCCGAGACGTGGCCCGCGACATCGATGACCTGGTAGTACACCGTCTTTTCGCCACTGCCCGCTGTCAGCTCCCACTCCAGGGTGTCCACCTTGTTGTCCCAGGGCTCGTCCCCGCCGACGGCCTCGTTGGTGACCCGGATCCCCGCCACGCCCGAGGTGGCGTCGTCGGCCGTGAGTGTGAGGGTGACGGTCCGTTCGGTGATCAGCGTGTCGCTGCCTCCCATGATGATGCTGCCCGTGGGTGCCACGGTGTCCACGCCTATGGTCACGGTGTGGACCTCCGAGGTGCGTCCGGCGTTGTCCATCACCTGGTAGTAGACGGTGGCCGTGCCCTCGCCCTCGGGCAGGGTGAAGGGCATGTCGTCCAGCGGGTTGTCCCAGGGCTCGTCACCCCCGACGGCCTCGCCCTTGATCCTGATACCGGCCACGCCCGACCCGTCCTCCTCGTAGGTGATGTTCAGCATGACGTCCAGGGAGGTGGTCCACTCGGCGCCATCGTTGATCACCACGGTCATGTTGGGGTCGGTCAGGTCCACTATGATGCGGTCAGTTATGGTGGACGACACCAGGCCGGCCGCGTCGGTGACCCTCATGTGGACGGTCCGCCCTCCCTCGCCCTCGGCCAGGTCCCACGCGTGCTTGTTGCCCGGGGCGGTGATCTCCGTCCAGCTCGATCCGTCGTTGGACACCTCCACGGTGTACTCGCTCTTGCCCACGGAGCCGTTCTTGTCCGTCATCACGTCGGAGTAGCTGAGGTTGAGCGAGACGTGGGAGTCGATGGCGTACTCATCGCCGTCGTTGATGAGGAGGGACCCCGTGGGGGAGGTCTGGTCCAGGGCGGCCTCGGCCTCGGGGTCCGTCGAAGGCGCCTCGGATCTGCCCGAGATGTCCCTGGCGTAGGCCTTGAACTCGTAGAAGCCATCGCCGTCGGGGGCGGAGAAGCTGGCGAACCCGGTCTCTACCGTGCCCGAGAGCTCGTCGAAGGTGTTGACCACGGTCCAACGGTCCCAGGTCTCCTTGTCCTCGCTGTACCTGTACTGGACCGTCACGCTTGCCAGGCCGTAGTCGTCGCTGGCCGACCAGGGGATGGATATCCTGTCCATCGCCATCCAGTAGGGCGATATCTTCCCCACCTCTGCGGAGGGGTCGGCCTCGTCGATCGCGCCCACGTAGTACCTGTGGACCCGGCTGGTCATTCCCTGGTCGAGGATGGTCATGTGGGCGCGGCCCTCCAGCAGGTCGACGCCGGTGGGGTAGTAGAGGTGGTCCAGGTCACCCGTCGCCATGACCTCTGCCGTGCCCCAGGAGTGTCCGTCGAAGTGCTGGAAGTACGTCGTCTGGTAGGTGGCGATGTTGCTGTAGACCAGGGCGACGTGGCCGGCCTCGACCCCTATCTGGGGATCGTACTTGTTCCCCGCGGGGGCCGGTACGCCGGTCGGCGTGCCCCACCTGCCGTTCAGGTAGGTGGCCATGTTGATGCCCACGGTGGAGGGCGAGCTGTAATGCTGGTAGACGATGTACACATCGTCCCCCTCCGCGTCCACGTCCGGGCTGGCCTGGGTCATCCTGTCGGAGGCGCCTATCAGGTCCCGTTCACGGTCCCAGGACATGCCGTTCCACATGCGGTAGAAGATGTTGGCGTCCCCGGTCTTGAGGTCCTGCCAGACCACGTGGGCCTTTCCGTCGTCGGCGGCCACTGCAGGGTCTAACTGCCAGTCGTCATCGATGTCGGTGGAGAGGGTGCCGGTGGCCCCCAGCCTGCCGTCGGAGATGTACCTGTAGTTGATGTCCCTGTCGGTGGCGGTCACCTCCTCCCATACGATGTACACGTGGCTACCGTCCGCGGCGATGGCGGGGTCCAGCGAGTCCATCCCTGCCCTGGGGTCGCTGGCCTGCTGGATAATTGAGAAGTGGGTCCCGTTGTAGCTCCTGTAAAGCACGTCGGCGTCCCTGTCGGTGCGATCGACGTAGGTGATGTGGGCGATGCCGTTGGACACGTCGATGTCGGGGAAGTTCGCATCGGTCGATGTGCCCGCGGACACTGTGAGCATGGACGACCAGGTGTCGCCGTTGTACCACCGCATGACAACGGAGTATATCCCACGTATATCCTGCACGTAGACGCAGTACACGTTGTCGCCCTCGGCCACCATCGCCATCGGGGTAAGCACGCTGCCCGATGCCACGATGTACGGGGAGTCCCAGGTGATCGCCTCGGCCTCGTCGGAGGTCTGGGGGATGACGAACACCAGTTGCATTGCGATCAGGACGGCGACCCAGGTCCTCGCCCTGAAAAACCGTGATAGAATCTTGCTCCGGCCTACCATCTTAACAACCCCACCGTGAGTCGTAAGGTTCCAAAACCTACTGGCACCTATCACGACGCGGGGAGTACAATAAATTTCCTATCCACCGGATCGCCAGATTTTTGTCCGAAACCCTTTTCCACCATTGGCACCTTCAGACATCTTGGAGGCGACCCAGATGGCGTTCGACCCAGCAGAATGGAACGAGTACCGCGCGCGGATGAACGAGCGGATCCTGTCCGAGGACAACCTCTCGCTGAAGAGGTTCTTCGCCGTGGATTCCGACGTGTACATGCAGGGCGCCCTGGACCCCAAGACCAAGGAGCTGATGGGCCTGGCCGTCTCGCTGGCCCTTCGGTGCGACGATTGCGTCCGCTACCACGTGGAGCGGTCCATCCAGGAGGGCGCCTCGGCCGGAGAGCTGACCGAGGCCATGACCATCGCCCTGGTGGTAGGGGGGAGCATCGTCATCCCGCATCTTCGGAGGGCCTTCGAGGCCGTCGACGCCTTCTCAGCAGCATGACCGCCAGTACCACGTTGACGGCGATGGCGATCATGATAAGGATCTGTAGAACACCGGTCGGGTCCAATCCCACCTCGGTCGGCACTTCGACCTGGACCCTCCCCTCGGTCTCGAACTCGATCACCAGCGGGGTCGCCAGGTGGTTGCCAACGGTGTCCGTGGCCTCTGTTCCGAGCTCCAGCCTGTACTGCCTTCCCTCATCCAGGGGTGAGTACGGGACGAAGGAGAGCAGTGTGTCGTTGACGGACCAGATGAAGGAACCGTAGACCTCCCACTCCCCCGTCGTCAGGTGCAGACCGCTCTCGACGGACGACTTCCGCATGGGCTCGCTGAAGATGATAAGGATCTCTGTGTGGGTCCAAACCTGTGTCTCATCGGCAGGTGGCCTAATGGCCGTAAGGGTGGGCAAGGTGGAATCGACGAGCACATCCTCCCAGAACGTCTCCGAAACATGGCCGACGGAGTCCATCACCTGGAGGTACACGAGCCTCCGCCCATCGCCGGGCGAAAGACTGAACACACGGGTCTCGGAGGGCTCCTCCCAAGGCACACCTTCCCAATCATCGCTGTCAGAGAGCCTCATCCTCTCGACGTTCGTCGTCGTGTCCCAGTACGTGATGACCAGTTCCAGTTCCAGCGAGTTGACGACCATGAAGTTGTCGACGATCATGACGGAGGCCCTAGGGGGTTCTAGGTCCAGGATTATCTCGTCGGAAACCGTCTCGGAGATGTGTCCCCACTCGTCCATCACCTGGAGGTGGACCTTCCTCAACCCGGACCGGTTGTCGAGGGTCCAGCTCACCAGTTCCCTGGCCTCCACCCACACCTCGTCCCTCCAGGTGCCGTTGTTGCTGAGCCTGACGTGGGTCACCCGCGAGAGGTTGTCACGGTACTCAAGCTTGAGGATGACATTGGGGGAAGCAGTATAGCCAGAGATCGAGACTATAGAAACGTTGCCGAAGGGTGCTTCCAGGTCGACTACGACATGGTCCGCCACGGTCTCGGAGACCCAGCCTGCCCTGTCCAGGACCTGGAGGAACACTGACCTCATGCCCTCCCCGGTCGCCAACGTCCAGTTCAACGTGGTATCGACCAGGAGCCAGGCCTCGTTGTCCCAGACCCCATCATTTGAAAGTCGTATGGAGACCACGCCCGAGGTCGCGTCCTCAAAGGTGAGTTCGACCATGATGTCCGATGTTGCGATACGGTGAGCGCCATCCGCTATCGCGATGGTCCCATTGGGCTGTGTGGTGTCCAGGAGGATTTGGACCGAATAGACAGGGGAGACATGGCCTGCCAGGTCCCTGACCTGCATCCAGATGGTCCAGGTCCCGTCCCATCCTTGGAGGGTCAGGTCGATCTCGGGCTCCGCCAACATCCAGTTCCGATCGGTCTCGGGGTCATGCTGGCTCACACTCGTTAATAGGAGCGTGCCTCCCGTGGCATTCTCCAAATGGCCGGTCATGCCGTCATGGTATGTCAACCCGATCCTCAGTTCCGGTTGGGATGTGACACCGTCCAGGTCGCCCAGTATCATGATCGAGCCCGTCGGGGCCACAGTGTCAAGGGCCACGGTCACGTCCCCACCATGGGAGAGCGTCTCCACGTTCCCCAGGAGGTCCTCGGCCCTCGTCTGGAACTGGTAGAAGCCGTCACCGTCCTCGGGGACGAAGCTGAACGTGCCCGTCGCTCTCGGGCTCGTTACCCTGACGGTCTCTCGGATGTGGGTCCATTCGGACCAGGTGATGTTGTCCTCGCTGAACCGGTAGTAAAGGGAGACCCGACCGAGGAAGTAGTCGTCCTCGGCGGTCCATTGGACATCCAGGCCCTCCGGTTCTATCCAGAACGCGTCGAGGGGGCCGGCTGTAGAGTTGGGGACCTGGCCCTTGAGGGGGGTCATCAAGTAGAGGACCGAGTATGTGTCGTTCTGCTTCCCGTTCCATCCGACCTGTAACCTGCCATCGGCGATGGCGACCTGAGGCCACGATTGACTCTCGAAAGGCAGGTTGCTTCCGAGGGTCTGGACGGTACCCCAGCCCGTTCCGTTGTGATACCTGATACCGACCGTGGTGTTGCCCCAGAGCCTGCCCGCCATCCAGGTAACAGCGACCCCCTCGCCCTCGACAGCGATGGAGGGTGTATGGTATCTACCGATGGTCCTGTCCGGGCTTACCAGGATAGCATCCTCAAAGACCCCGTTCTTCATGGCCCCATAATATACGCTATTATAGACACTGTCATGAGTATCCCAGACGATGTGGACCCTTCCATCCATGACGGCCATGTCGAGTCTCAGGCTGTCCTTGCCATACACGAAATCTGTGCTGGCCGTAACGATCGTTGACCATAGGCTGCCGTCGAACTCCCGATAGACCACATCCCCATTCAAACTTAAACCATCGCCCTGGATCCATACCACATGGATCTTAGTTCCCTCCGCCGCCACCTTTGGATGGTCGAAATTAAAGCCGGGCCGAGTAGGGCTTATGATAATGACATCGCCCCAGCCAGTCTGGTCCAACCGTCTGTACCGGATGCCCTGCGTCATTGAGTCATCCTGGTTCCAGACCACATGGACGACCCCTCCCTCCACCACCACATCCGGCGTGGAGTGTCGCTGGTCCCCGGTGTCCGTGTCCTGATCAACCCTCGACTCTTCGCTCAGCCTACCGTCCCAGAATGCCCTGTGGTAGATCTCCGTCCTGTACCTGCTGTCGTCGTCCACCCTGACACAGTAGACGATATGGGCCGTGCCGTTCTCAACCGCCACCGCAGAACTACTTGCCCAGACATGAGACGTATCGCTGACCCTGATCCATGGAAGCCATTGGGACCCGTTGAAGTACCTGATTTGCGCGCTGGAACCTGTACTCCCACTTTCGGTGGCCACTAGGTATACCCTATCCCCCTCGACTGCCATGTCTCTGACGTAGATGTCCCTGTCATCCGACAGGTCGGTGATGCCATCCTCTGTCTCCGCTGAAACTCCAAGGGAGATCAGGAGGATCGCCAGCGACAGCAGGCAGATAAGTGCCGGTAATGGCCGTGGTGTCGATGTCCACATCATCACGGAACCCCTAAGCAAGGTTCAAGTGATGGTAATGATGTAAATAGTTTATCGAACGTTTTTAGAACTGGTCCGGACCCTGACGGTTCTCCAAGTGACTGGATCCATTAGGGATTCATTAGGGATCCAAGAAGGGCCTTCGAGGCCGTCGACGCGTTCTCATCAGCATGAACCCGCCGTCGATGAGGCATGGAAGAAGACCGACAGTCATTCGATCTCGTTCTTGGGTCCTTCCCTGTCCTGGATGAGGTCCTTGACCTGCGCCACGAGCCGCTCCGCCGCCTCCAAGGATTCCCGCGCCTCCACTGGTGTGATGTGCCTCTTCGGCAGGCCAGCGGACACGTTCCCGTAGAAATCGATGTTCCTGGCCTTCCACAGCCGGTCCAACTCGGACCTGCATACATGGAGTAGCTGGGTGGCCCGGGCTATCCTCTTGGAATGACGACCAGGGTCGTGACCGTTCACAATCTCTATCAGGTGGGTCGCGGCTGCCTCGACACCCTGGTAGGACAGACCGGCGATGCCCGGTGTGTGACCTCTTCCCAGGTTCTCCCGGGCCAACCCCAGGAGCGCTTCCGCTCGCTCCAGGTCTATATCAACCACACGCGGTCCCCCTCGAGGGCCAGCTCCTGCGATAGTCGGGCCATCCGCGCCTCGTGGTCCCCCTCGGCCTTGACCTCGGCACGGGGTACCGTCACCCCGTGGTGGAGGACCGACTCCACCTCGGTCAGGCCCACCTCCACGATGGCCTCCAGGTAGTCCCTGGCCTCTCCTGTGACCTGGGTCGCCTCCTCCAGTATCCTCCTGCAACCCTCTAGCCTCGCGAGCAGGACCTCCTTCTGGATGGATTCCAGGTCCTGTCGGATGGATAGGAGGAAGCGGTGTCCGTGGAGGGAGATCCCGAACAGGATGGAATCGAGGACGACCAGGTCGGGCACCTGGACGAAGTCATCCTCGGAATAGCAGTGGGGTTCGACCAGGATGTAGGGGGACGCCAGCTCCCTCACCAACGGCTGGAAGCCCTCGTCCCACGTCCCATCCCGCCAGACGAAGCACAGGTCTATGTCGCTCGTCTTCCTGGCCGTTCCCTTGGCCTGGCTGCCGAAGAGCACTACGCAGCTGAGGTTGGAGGTATCGATGCCGCACATGATGCGTTCGAGCGCTTCCCCTATCTTCGGGCGGACGGAGAGGTACCTCTCGTGGTTGAACATCTCAAAGAGTGGTCCGACCATTGGGGAACCGGACCGGATGCGGTGGAGGACCAGCCTGCCCCTTGTTTCGGACCGGACCAGTCCCAGCCCCTCCAAGCGTGACAGGGCCCGCTGGATGCCGGAACGCGAGGTCTCGAGCCCCTCCGCCAGCTGGCTGGAGGTCATGGCCCTGGGTGCTACCGCGAACAGGGACCGGACGACCCTCATCGACGTCCGGGTGGCAAGGGCATCCAGGGTATTCCTGCCCTTATATATCTGTACCATTTTCGGTACACCATCTTCAACATGCATCTCCTCCTATTTCAATCCTGCGGGGGGATGGGTGGACGTGCCGAGTCCAAGTTCCCCAGCAGGCAGCTTGGGGCAGACACTTTTTATAGAGCCATTCTCTATTGTCCAGCGTGGACCAGCAGCCCTCCTCCCGTCAGTACCTCCTCCTACTGCTAGGACTGGTGGTGACCTTCCAGGGCCTGGCCCTGGTCATCACCTCCAACAAGCTGGTGGCCACGTACTGGTGGGTGCGGTTGATCGGCCTGGCGATGGCCGTGGGCGGCCTGTACTTCATCTACCGGTACCTCCCCCGGGAGGTGCTGGCACGTCCCATCGACGAGGACGTGAAGGCCCGGGCGGCCCGGGACATGGTGATGCGCCTGGCCCAGGGCCAGCAGGAGGTCGAGACCACGCTGGCCCAGCGGTTCATCGACAAGGTGACCCTGGGCGGGCGCCTGGTGCCCCTCTTCCCCGTCTTCGGGGTGGCCATCATCATCATGGTCTTCGTCTGGAACCTGGTGCTCACGGGTTCCACCGAGTTCCTCACCTACGACTGGCTCGCCCTCCTGGTCGGGGCCTACCTGGTGGCCTACCGGTGGGTCCCCGCCGGCTACCAGCGGGAGCGGGAGTTCGCCTTCATCTTCCTGCTGTCCCTCACCTTCCTTCTGCTCGTGCCCGTGCTCATCGAGCGGGCGGCGGCGGGCAACCTCGCCTCATCGGCGGGCATCTCCGCCTACTCCGAGTACCTGCTGGCCAAGCCCGTGGACGGCTTGCTGGGCCTGGCTGGCATCAGCTCCCACATCGACGGCGTCACCATCACCTTCCTCACGACGGAGGGCGACCAGATCTCCCTGCTCATCGCGACATCCTGCTCGGGTGTGTACAGCTTCGCCATATTCACCGCCGCCTTCCTGGCCTTCGTGGGGACCGAGTTCACCCGGTGGGACCCGCGGCTCAGGTGGTTCCTCGGCCTGGGCATCCTGGCGGCGTACATGGCGAACCTGCTGCGGATGTTCATCATCGTGATGGTGGGCCACTACTACGGTTCCGACGCCCTCCTCTGGGCCCATGCCAACGTGGGATGGCTCATCTACATGGCGTGGATCGCCCTCTTCTGGTGGATGCTCTTCCGGTGGTTCTTCGACCAGCGGGCGGTGGACGCGGCGAGGGACGACGGGCCATCGCCCACGGTGTGAGCGCCCCCTGGGGAGCCTGCGCAGGTTCGGCGACATCTCGATATATACCGGACATCCGTCCAGTTTATAAAAGGACCGATATATGGTTGTATGGGTGTTTTTCCTTCCCGGATGCCTGGCTCGGTCTAACGATATGTCACCCTTTTTAAAGGGGGTCCTTCTGGAATGATTTATCACGGTACCAAGAGGGCGGTAATTACGATTGGCTTTGACATTCCCATATCCACTCCCCATCCCTAGATGGACCTAGTGAATTATATTCGGACCTAACGAAATCCGCGAAAAGGTTTATTAATCGAAAGAACCATGCAGCTGATAGGTGCTTCAAATGCCGAGGAAGAAGAGAGAACCGAAGAAGCTCAAGCAGGAGTTCATCAAGGCCATCGAGGCCCGAGAGTACCTCATCGACAACGGTCAGTCCGTTATGCTCCTCAAGTTCCCCGATGGTACGGGGACCGTCCTGCTCCGGATGCCCAGCAAGAAGGGTGACGCCGACTGGACGAGGGTGGTTCGTCAGAAGAACTACCTTGCCAAGATCGATGCCAAGGCCGATGGCACCATCGAGGAGAAGATCCAAACGATACTGAAGTAGGCCAACGCCTCACTCGCCGTCCGCGCCAGGCAGGGGCTCCCTCGCCTTGCGCTCCAAGGTCTTGCGAGAGGCGCGCCTCCTTCCCTTCAACCGTTGGAGGAGCGGAAGCCTTCGACCGATCGACCGGGGTCCCTCGTTGGGCAGGCCGTTGATCAGGCCCACGTCCACCTCCATGGCCTGAGAGGTATCCTCGCTGCCGTTGGTGAGTCCCTCCCGGGTCCTCATCCCCCCGCCTCCCGGGGGTAGGCGGCTTCGGTTGCGGCGCTTCGTGCCGACCATGCGAGCATCCCTTCTGACACTGTGTGTCTGGCGATGAGAGATAATGGCTCCCATATAAAATTGCTGGATTCGGTTCCAATCTGGCGAATCATCCAAGGATGGGGGCGGACCCCGCATCAGCTGCCCATGAACCGACGGAGGACGCCCCGGCGTCCCTCGGGCATCTCCAGGGGGGGCAACTCGTCACTGGGGGGCCTGACCAGGCCGTTGCCGTTGGTCATCCCCTGACCCTGGGTCAGCCCCGAGCCGTTGGTCATGCTCGCGCCTGCAGCCATGCCGGACCCCTCGGTGAGCCCGGAGCCGTTGGTCATGCCGTCGCGGGAGGCCAGGGCGGAGCTGCTGGTCACGCCCGAGCCGTTGAACCTGCCCCGGGACACGTGATGCTCGGGCTCACGGGTCATCCCCGTGCCGTTGATCATGCCCCAGCCGCCGGTCAGTCCCCTGCCATTGACCGTCAGGTTGCCGCTGGTGAGGGATGTGCGCTCGTGGTCCTTCGGACCCCTGGTGAGGCCCGAGCCCCTCTTGGCCACTCCGGGCCCGTGGGCGAGGACCGCCCTCACCACCCGGTGCCTGAGGGGCGGGTCGGCCACCTTCTTGAGTCGAACGACCGTGTGGTCCCTGCCGTTGACGTGGGCGCCGGCGGCCATGAAGCCATCGCCCTCCGAGGACGACCTCGGTCTCTCGAGGTCACCCTTCGCACTCGCCCTCCTGACCTCGGCTGCGCTGGGCTCGCCGTCCAGGTGATAGCTGGGTATCTTGTCTCCGGAGGTCAGGGTAGGAACCGTCCTGGGGGGGGCTGGTGAGGGTAGAGCGGTCTTGGTTAAGGGTCCTGCAGCCCTCGCGAGAGGGCAGGCAACGGGTATGCGAGGACCCATGCATCCTCTATCCAGTCAACCCATAATATCATGCCATATTTAAGGCTCACGCTTTCAATTCCAAGAACGTATAATCATTTTCATGAAGGAATAGTAATATTTCTGGGAATCGCGGGGCAAAGGTCAAAGGAGGCAAAGGCCATCGTGGTACGATGATCCCCATCGCCAACCCCCACATCGGGCCCGAGGAGCAGCAGGCGGTCGCCGAGGTCCTGGCCTCCGGCACCCTGGCCCAGGGGCCGAGGGTGGCGTCCTTCGAGGAGGCCTTCGCCGACTACCTGGGCGTTCCCGAGGTGGTGGCGGTGTCCTCGGGCACCGAATCCATCCGCCTGGCCCTGCTGGCCACGGGGGTGGGTCCCAACTCCGAGGTGATCATACCCGCCTTCACCTTCGTGGCGACGGCGACCACGGTGATGATGTGCGGCGCCACCCCCGTGATGGTCGATGTGGACGAGGACACCTTCTGCATGGACCCAGCGGCCGTCGAGGCGGCGGTGACCCGCAGGACCAAGGCCGTCATGCCCGTCCACCTCTATGGCCATCCCGCGGACATGGGCCCCATGCTGGACCTGTGTCGGGACAGGGACCTGGACCTCATCGAGGACGCGTGCCAGAGCCATGGGGCCCGTTGGAAGGGCAAGCACACGGGTTCGGTGGGCGAGGCGGGCTGCTTCTCGTTCTATCCCACCAAGAACATGACCACGGGCGAGGGGGGCGCGGTGTCCACCTCGAACCCCCAGGTGGCCGAGCGGCTCCGGTTGCTGCGGCAGCACGGCCTGGCGGGACCCTACCAGTACAAGATGCTCGGCTACAACTCGCGGATGACGGACATCGAGGCGGCCATAGGCCTGGTCCAGCTGGGCAAGCTGGAGGGCTTCAACACCGCCCGCAGGCTGAACGCGGGGATGCTGACGGAGCTGCTGGAGGACGTGGTCCGGACCCCGACGACGGCGCCCTGGGCGGAGCACGTCTGGCACCAGTACACCATCCGGGTCGACAACAGGGACGCAATGTGGGACCACATGCGCCACCGGGAGGTGGCCTGCGGCGTCTATTATCCCCACCCGTTGAGCGAGGTGCCCATCCTGGAGGGCAAGGTCAGGGTGGCCGGGGACCTGGAGGTGGCCCAGCGGCTGTCCCAGGAGGTGCTGTCGCTGCCGGTGCATCCGGGGCTCTCGTCGGAGGACGTGGAGACGGTGGCCATGGCGGTTCGGGAATTTCACCGGTAGTCCCGGGGCCCCTACCAACGTGGACCGCTGTAGTGCTCCATGGGCCAGGGCCAGTCCTCTATGTATTCGGTCAGGGTCCCCTGGAGGTCTGGCCATATCGGGAAGAGAAGCTCGGTTGAGTCCTCGGTCAGGTCTAATTCGCCGAACCCAGCCACGAAGTAATAGCTATGGGGGGGATTCCACCGTATGACCACGAGGAAGGGCGCCGGGTCAAGGGCGATCGAGGGATCGTCGGTAACGTCCAGATAGTAATGCCCGTCATCGTTTTTCCGATATTCAAGGAAGGGGAATTCCTCTTTGTAGGTCTCGGTCCCAAAGATGGTATCATGGGTCCCGCTCTGGTACCCCTCCTCCAATGGTATCGTCACATAGCTGGGCATGTACCATGCCCAGATGGATGCGCCATCCATGAGCTCGTTGTCACCGAGGGGTCCGTCGAAGAGGTCGTGGTGAAGGACCAATCCAGATTCTGGACCCGAGAAGGTGTTCCCCTCGATGGTGCCGGTGGGGACGGGGAAGGTGGAGGGATAATCCCTCCAGTACTTGCCCTCTTGGAAGTCCCAATTGATCGAGAGGAAATTGTCCGTTCCTTCGAACTTGCAGCCGGTCACCACCAGTTCCCAATCGTAGGGCTTCCATTCCTTCACCGAGACCGTCAGGTAGAAATCCATAAAGCTTGTATCCTCGATGGAGATGTTCACCATCGAAGTAGCGTCGATAGCACATCCAGAATAACCACGGCCAGAGAAGGTGCAGTCCTTGACGGAAAGGGACCATAGGGGGCCTTGGACCATGGAATAGTAGGAATCGACCACATCGCTGTTCGTCATCTCCAGGGTACCATTGAACTGGACCGAGATCCACAGGCCGCTATTCACTGTGGTATCGATGATCCGAATGGCGCACAGGGTCATGTACAGCTCTAAACTAGCCAACGTGGAGTTCTCGATGGTCAACGAACTTATGATGTCGTACGGGTCCTCCAGGTAGGAATAGTATGGAGATTCCCCCGTGAACTCGCCTCCATGGATGGTGAGGGACGAGAGGTCACTGTCGACGATCGTGATGTTCATGGGTTGCTCGTAAAGGATATTCAATCTCATGTTCTCCGGATAATCCATGTTCCTGAGGACAAGGGACGTGTTGTTCATGGCCGAGATGATGAAATGGTGGTAATCCGCCGTTTCGTTCGAAGGCTCCAGACCGTCCAGGTCGAAGGACACACCCTCGTCCAGGAGGAGGTAGACACCATTATCACCAAGGAAATCGCGAACCTCTTCTGACGTGTTGTGGGCGGTGGCGCGCATCAATCTGTACGTGGCGTTCTCGATGTCAGTACGCTCCTCGGAGATGTTATACTCGTCCAGGATCACGTTGCCCGAGACCACCAGGTCCAGCTCGTGGGGTCCTGGCTCGAAGTATACGATCGGATACAGATTGACGCGCGACGCACCCTCTAGGAGCCCGAGGATCTCGGTCTCGTTGTAGGTGTCGAGCAATCGGTGGTCCAGATAGACATCGAAGGTGACGTTCAAAGCGTACAGGTATTTCGTGTAGATCTTGATGGCCAACATGTATGCATTTGCCGCGTACTCCGGTAGGGGTAGTATCGCTTTGATGGTCGTTGGAGCCCTGACGGGTTCCCATGGATGATCCACCTGCTCCTCCAGGAGGGGGAACAGCTCCAAGTGGATGTTCTCTGCACTTGACGGGATGCTGAAATTGACACGCCCCCACGCATTCCAGGGAGAGGTCACCTCTCCATAGAAGGTGATGTTGATGAAGTCCACGTGGCGGACCCTCTGCTCGGTCTCCACGAGCAATTGAGGTCGATAGAGGCTACGGATGCCCGTGTCGTGGTCCATCAGGGATCCGAGGGTCCTGTGGACACCGAAATCCTTGATAACCTCACCCTCGGTGTCCAGGACCGACAGGGAACGCCAGGAATCAATGGTGCCATTGACGGTGATTTCGGAGAAGATCGTCTTGAGGTACAGGTGACCCGTGCACGACCTGAACGTGTTGCCAGAGACCAGGCCCTCCCAGCTGTCGATGCCCCCGGACATGTGGTCCCAGATGGCCAGCCTGGTCACCCCCTGAAAGACACAACCATCGATCGAGACCTTCGAGTAACTCAGGTCGATGGCCTGCTGGACGTTCAGGAACTGGCAATCGGTCACGACCACCGGTTCCATCCCCTCGTTATTCTCTATGCTGATGGCCCAAAGAGCCCGCCCGTTGTCCTCGTCCCAGTAATGGAGACCCTCTCCGATGCCGGTGAACTCGAAGGTGGACCCGTCCACCACCCCATAGGATGCGTTCAAGGTCAGCATATCGTAGCCCGAGCTGAACCTGGTATCCTGCACAGATACCAGGGAGTTGTTCCCTTCCACAGGAACATTCTCCAGGTATGACCCCTCGATGGTCAGATCTCCACCGTTCGTCCTTATCTCCATGCCACCCACCGATGACCACCAGTTCTGCTCGAACCATCGGTACATATGTCTCTCCTTGTCGTAATCGGATCCTCCCCATCTCATGTGCTCTATGGGCACCTTCAGGGTGGACCCTGAGATGTGGACGTCACCCTCGCTGTCTACGATGGTCTGGTGGACGGACAGATATCTAAAGGCCATATCGTAAGTATGAAAGGCCTCAGCCGTCCAGCCGCTTACGCGTGCACTGACGTTGTGGGGAAGGTCGAAGGGCAGGTCCTTGCCGCCGTCGGTGACATTGAGGTCCTTGATCATGAACACGTCGTCGGGGTACTCTGGGAGGTAGATGACGATCCTGGGGGTCGTGCCGACGTAGAACCCGAGGTTGTACTCGTGATGCTCCCAACCAGGGCAAGGTCCCTGGGGGTCCAGTTCCTCCAGCGTCATGATGGCGCTCTCGGGTGTAGGCTGCAATGCAACTGTCAGAGGGGTCCCGTTGAATCGCCACTGGAGGTCGAAGCTGAGCAAAGGTTCAGAGGTTCCCGCCAGGTTGACGACCCTATGAATAACTGGTATGGTATAACCGCTGGAGTATGGTCCGATGAGTATGTTGGGGTCAAGTTCGCTGGAGACGACGTCGATGGTGGAGTCGACGATCTCCAGGGCGCCGCCAGGTTCCACGTCGAAGTAGGTGCCGTTGAACCAGAGCATGTCGTCGTGGAGGAGCTGGATATCGCTGTCCCTGAGGATCAGGTGCCCCCCGTCCATGACCCGGACGGGCCTCTCCAAGGGGCCCTCCAGGCCCTCCCATACCATCTCGTCGAATATCTCCAGGGGCTCTATCTTCCGGTTCCAGGGAGGAACGAACTCCGGTTCCCCGTCGCCGTTCCCATCCCCGTCCTCCACCTCCCCCTGGGGGAAGTCCACCAGGAGGTAGAGGGCGTAGACGTTGATGAGCAGGAGGACCACCACGA
Organism: uncultured Thermoplasmata archaeon; assembly: GCA_965369625.1. Lineage (GTDB taxonomy): Archaea > Thermoplasmatota > DTKX01 > DTKX01. The sequence continues at coordinate 27,706 of CBDUQW010000027.1, forward strand.
TGGCGATGATGGCCTTGAAGGTGCCGGGAGGCATGCCTGCTCGCCTGCGCTCGGTGAACGGCGCCGCGTCCGAACCATCAAGTCCATTGGTTCCAGCCAAGCAGGACCCCCGGTTGCCCGATTTTGATAGGACGGGGCCGATACATAAGGTTTCGCCAATGGTTGGGCCCTTCAATCGTCCTGTCCTGGCCAGTCCTTGACATGGTCGAGCAGGTACTCCCCCATGTCCTCCCACCCGCCGTAAAGGATGAGCTCCCCCGCGTCCACCAGCGGGTCGATGGGCGCAAAGCCACCCACCTTGGAACTGGGGGCGTAGCCGGACAGGAGGATGACGCCCACCTCGGGCGGGTCGGACTCCACCGAGGGGTCGTCGGTCACGTCCAGCATCATCTCGCCCTCCAGCGTCAGGTACCGACGGTCGTCGAACAGCGTCGAGGGCTCGACGGTCTCGGTGGGGACGATCCAGAACTCGGGTCGAGGGGGAGTCCCCTCGAGGTCCCTCACCCGGAAGGTCAGCACGTAGTAGGCGTGCAACCTCGCCTGGCCGATGACCTTGTTGTCCTGGAAGAGCCTCTCGAACAGCCCGTGCCAGAGCACGACGCCCGACCCCTCTCCCCTGAAGGTGTTGTCCTCGATGACACCCTCGATGGGGAGGATGTAGTCGGGGTCGAGGTCATAAGAGTCCATCTCAAACAGGTTGTACCCGACGTACAGGACGGCACCGTCGCCGATGAACTCGTTGTCCAGGATGCTGAGGTTCAGCCCCAGATCGTAGTCGTCGGCAGAACGGAGCACAGCCAGGTGGGAGCCATCGAAGGAGCAGTTGGCAACATGCAGTTGCCCGGTCCCCTCGATCTCAACCTCGATCCCCCTGGCCGGGTCCGTGGCCACCTCGCAGTCGCCAATCGAGATGTTGGCCATGCTAGTGCTGATAGCAGCCCCGTAACCGTTGAATTCGCAATCCCGGATGCTCACGTCGTTCTGGTATGCCGTGCACCTCATCCTCGAACGGGAGGTAATATTGGTCAGCTCCAACTTAGCGACTGCGGAGATCGAAAGGGAATCGCAGACCATTCCGTCGATGGCGACCGTCGGGTCGAACCCGCCGTCGTCTAGGTGACCGTAGTAGTTCATGATGCCCAGGTAGCCGAGCGTGACGTTGGAGAGGTCCAGAGAGACGTTCCCCTCCATGGATATCCCCATATCGCCTCCCGGAAGGGAGAGCCCCTCGATGGTCACCATGGACGAGGAGAGGCCCGCGAAGTGCAGATGCCAGTAATCCTTGGTCCCTATGGGCGAGAGATGGCCGAGGAGGACCTCCTCTCCCGACTCGATGGCGATCCCGTCCATCTCGAAGAGGGTCTCGGGAGGCAGGTCCCTCAGGTCCCCCTCGAGCCTCATTATCTGGAATGTTGCCTCCTGGAGGACGACGTGGTCGCCGCCCGGGTCATCGTTGGGGACCCCCGTGACCGATGCGTTGAGAAGGTTGAGACCGCTGACGATGTCCACATTGAAGTAGACCCACTCATGGTCCCCCCCCGATGTCCCGTAGGGGACCTCGGTCTCGTTCTCATCGCCCCCGTTGATGTCGATGGAGACCCTGAGGTCGGTGGCGTCGAAGGCGGTAGGGATCACGCCCAGCTTCACCACCCACTGACCGACCGGTTGTCCTGGGTTCTTGGAGAAACCCCAGAACTCCAGGGGGTCGTGCGGAACCACCGGCTCGGGATGGTCCCCCGTCAGGTCGATTATCACGGACGGGTCCCCTGGGTCGAGGATAGGGTAAAGCCTCGCCGAACTGTCGGTGGTGACCTCGATGCGCACCACCCCGGCCTCGTGTTGCTGCCCGTCGTCGTCGACGAGGGCGACGGGCCTGATGACGAGGGCCTTGTACCCCTCGTATGACAGGAAGTGCCAGTCCGGGGGCGAGTACAGGGGAAGGCCGTGCCTGGGACCGTTGACCCCGAGGACCACCACGGGGTCGCTCCCGTGGGGGACCTCGAAGTGCACCGTGGTCAGCTCGGTCTTGAGGAATATGTCCCATTCACAGTCGTGGAAGGTGTTGGAGCCCTCGATCTCGTCCCAGTCCTCGTACCTGCCACCTGCCGAGTTGACAATGGACGAATCGTGGTCCCATATCGCAAGGCGTTGCGTCGCTTCGAACCAGCACCCCACCAGCTTGACAAAGGCGTCGTCGAGGTCGATGGCCTGCTGGCAGTCGACGAAGGTGCAGTCGAGCACCTCGGTCCAGTCCCCATCCAGCTCTTCCTCGATCCCCAGGGCCCACAGGGGCCTCATGTAAGCATCGCGGAAGGGAAGGCCCGGAGCTGGTCCGCGCATCGTGAACTCCACCTGCTCGAAGGTCCCCCGGGAGGCGTTCAGCGTGAACATGTCGGCATCTCCCTCGACATCCACATCGTTGATGTCCAGTATGGTGCCGTTGCAGAGGACGGGCACGTTCACGATCTCGGATCCCCTGATGGTCAACCGCGCCCCGTTGACCATGATGTGCCCGCCCCGGGAGGCCGTACCCAGGATGTTGTACGCCGGGTCGTCCTCCAGGCTCTCCTTGACCCGCTCCCGTGCCCCCTTCCGGGGAACGTCCTCGGGGCACAGCACGCGGGAATCTATGATGGTCACGTCACCGTCCGCCTCGATGAGGCCCCTCCATAGGTCGTCGAGGCCCCTCGAGTAGTGGGAGCCGTTGATGTAATCCTCCATCAACCACTGGAGGTCGCTGAAGCCCTGGGTGTCCCATCCGTCCCTCAGGGGATGGCCCGTCTCGAACCAATCCCCTCTTGGAGCCATGCCATCATCCTCGACGTGCAGGTCCGAGACGAACATCAGGCCCTCGGGGAATCTGTGGGGGAATATGACCACCTGGGGACGGGAGCCAGCGTAGTCCTTCAGCGAGGCCGTCACGGTGGTCCAGTTCCCCACATCGGTTGCCTCCGGCTCGAAGACCACCAGCACCTTGAAGTCGGGCTGGTGCTCCGCCTTTACGCCGATGGCGATGGGCACGGGCGCGTACCTGCATCGATAATCGAAGGAGATGACGGGGTCCGTGGCGTTCCCCAGGTTCACCAGCCGGGTGAGGTGGGGGACGCTATCCTTCCTCAACCAGAAGTTTCCCACCACGGAGGTCTCCATATTGACGTCCCGGTCGATGTTCAGCCGGGTCCTCACAAGCTCCAGCGAGCCCCCCTCCAAGACCCTGATGGCCGGTCGCTGCCAGAACACCAGGTCGAGGGGGTCCACATGGACGTTGCATCCCTCGATGCTGAGGTTGACCCCGTGGTCGACCACGATGGGCTGGTCGATGGAAAAGTCCCTGTCCGTCCACGTCGTGTCCTCGGAGATCACCAGGGGTTCCGCAGGAACCTTCCAGGGGTACTCCTCCTCCTCGATATCGGGCTCGAAGTAGGGACGGGTGAACAGCCAGGTCATCGAGAACAGGACCAGGAGCAGCACCACGATGATGACCCAGGTCTTCCTCCACGTGGATTCCCTGTCGTGGTCGATGTCCTCGGCTGTGACGACCACACGGCCTTCCTTGCTCAACTTCAACCCCTCCGGAGGCCAGACGTGCTATGGCTGGCGCTGATATATGAGGGTTGCCCGTCCGTTGGAGCCTCAGTTGATGGTGCCCTTCTTGCCGCAGCCGGGGCACTCGATGTGGATGGGGCGCTCCAGGGAATATAGGGGGATGATGGTGCCGCATGTCTTGCAGCGTATCTGTCCCTTGGGCTTCTCCTCCGGCGCGACCTGCACCGCGGCGGGCGCGGGTGCCGGTGGTTGCGGGGCGGGCGCAGGCGGTGGCGCCGGTGCTGCTGGTGGCGGCGGCGCGGCGGCGGCCGCGGCCGCTCCGGCCTTGGCGGCCTCCAGCTCGGTCCGGAGGCGGGCTATCTCCTCGTCCTTGGAGCGCACGGTGCTCTCGTGGTCGCCGTGGATGCCAGCCATCTCCGTCTCCTTGGCGGCCATGTCCTCGTCCAGCCGGGAGCGCAGCTCCAGCGCCTCGGTCCTGGCCTCGTGGATCTCGGTCTCCTTGGCCTCCCGGAGCTCGGCCATCTCCATCTCCTTCATGGAGGCAGCGCCCTTGGCCGCCGCGGCCATGTCCTTGACCTCGGCCTCCCGCTGGTCCAGCTCTGCGTCCCTGGAGGTGAGCTCCTCCTTTTCGGTCCTGATCCCGGTCTTGAGGCGCTCCAGCTCCGACCTCTCCTCGGTCAGCCGCTGCTCCATCTCCACGCGCTGCTCCTCCATCTGGGCGAGCCTGGCGTCGTGCTCCTCCCTGAGGGCGCGCTCGGTCTCGTCCATAAGCTGGGTCCGGGTCTTGAGGTCGGATTCCATGTCGCCCTCGCGCTGGCCCAGCTCCACCTCCTTGGCCTCGATCTCGCCGATGCGCTCCAGCAGCTGCTTCTCCAGGGCGTCCAGGTCCTCCCGCTTGGCCTCGGCCTCATCCTTGGCCTCGCCCAGCCACCTCTTCTCGTCCTCCAGGCGCTGGCGCTCGTTGACCAGCACGTCCTCGAGGGAGCGGGCGAAGTCCTCCTGCTTGCGCAGGTGGCCGCGGAGGTCGGTCACGGCCTGCCTGGCCTCCTCGGGGTCCATTTCTGCGATGGCCGTGGCGGTCAGGGCCTTGCTCGCGACCTCGGCTGCCGCTGGGGGCTCTGGCGCAGGCGGCTCTGGCTCAGGCGGTTCCGGCACCGGCGGCTCCGGCATGGGGGGTGGGGGTATCTCCTCTATCTCTGGCTCCGCCTCCTCAGGCTCGTCCACCTCGCCCAGGACCTCGAAGAAGGACACGTCGACCTCCTCCTCCAGCCCCTCCAGGTCGGCAGCCTCCTCCACGGGGGGTTCCGGCACCGGTGGTTCCGGCACCGGTGGTTCCGGCATGGGCGGTTCTGGAGCGTACGGCTCCGGCGCCGGGGGCTCCGGCATGGGCGGTTCTGGAGCGTACGGCTCCAGTTCGGGCTCGGACGGGTACACTGGCTGCGGCGGGGGCGAGTAGTAATCGGGCTCCTCGCCGGGGAACTGGTACGGCTCTGGCTCCGGCACCGGCGGCTGCGGTGGGGGCGCGTACGGTTCCGGCGCGTACGGTTCCGGCTCCACCGGGAGGGCTTCCGCTCCCTTCTTGTGGAACTTCTTGCCGCAGGCCATGCACTGCATGGCGGTGCGCTCTGGATCGATGTAGTAGGTCGGTCCCCCACAGTTGAAGCATGGAGGGCTCGAGGGCTCATCACGGCCTGTCATATGGAAATCCCCCGCACCTAAGCTTACGCTCGGTGCGCGGCCCCCTAGGGACGATTTGGCATAAAAATATGACCCTATCGTTTACCCTCGAATAGAGTTGAACTCATTCGGATAGCAGGTCCTCGGCGAGCACGACCTCGGCGAAGCCGTACGAGAGGTTGATGAGGGTGGCGATCTGCATCGAATCGGCGGCCGTGGAGGTGCCATCGGCGACGAACTTGACCCGCAGGTCGCGGGTGAAGGCGGCCCTGGCCGTGGTCTCGCAGCACAGGTTGGTCATCACCCCGCAGATGACCAGGTCGGTGACCCCCATCTCCTGGAGCCTCTCGGCCAGCTCGGTGCCGTTGAAGGCGTCGTAGGTGTTCTTCCGGAGCACCAGGTCGCCCTCCTCGGGCGCCATCGAGGGGTGGAGCTGGCCGTTCTCGCTGCTCTCCCGGATGATGCTGCCCCACCACCACATGAGGTTCCCGCCGTCGGACCCGTCGTCCTTGTGCAGGTGGCGGGTGTAGATGACGGGGCGGCCCCGCTTCCGGAACTCCGACACCAGGTCCTGGGTCCTGGCGATGACCGCCTCGGCGTCCCCGACCTTGGACGAGCCCTCCAGGAAGACGTGCTGCATGTCCATCACCAGCAGCACCGCGTGGTCCCAGTCCAGGTCGAAGCGCACCGCCTGCAGCGGCTCGATGGCCTCCATCCACATCCCGGCCCTCCCTTCCAGGTCGTCATCGTAACGCATAGCTGAGAAACCCTCCCGTGGAAGGGAGGGGGCCTAAGCGATAAAAGGGTTGCGTGAGGGGGATCTCAAAATCTCAGATATCCTTATATCTGGCCAGCACGCATACAACATATGCTGGAGCGCCAGCGGGGCAGGGGTCGCTTTGAGGTCGGACTTTTTCATCAGGAAACCAGGATCCTGGAAGGAAGAGGTCCTTACCGGCATTGGCTCACTATTCTTTACACTCTTGATGGTTTGGTTTATCCTCCAAAGCGGAGATCCAATGGTGAAGGTCCTCCTCGTGATGTTTATCATTTCATTCTTTTTTCTTATATTGAGGACCCTGAGAGCCAGACGTTCCGTGGTGATCCTGAAGGACCATTGGATCGAACACTGGGTCAGAGGGAAGAAGAAACAGGTTCTGGTCCTTGGTCCTGATCTGCACATCCATGCCGACCTGATTATGGTCAGCAGCCGCCCCATCGTGCGGTTGCTCTATGGTATCAAGCTCTACAAGCGGGGACTGGGATCGATCGACCTCAAGAGGGAGGATGGCTGGGCTGGGAAGGACCTGAAGGAGCTCTGGTGGGCCCTTTACTCGAAGGACAAGCGCTACCGGTTCCAGTACGACACCGAGGTCGAGCTCATCAAGAAGGCGGCGGCAAGGTGATCCTCCTGGTGGGGCTATCTCCACCTGAAGATGCGGAGAAAGCCCGACTCGAGCTTCGCCCCGGGGCTTAGCTCGGTGAAGGGGCCCGCTAAGGTGGCAGCGGTGAGGGCGATGGCACCAACTATGCCGACGACGGCGAGGACCGGCAGCGTGTTCCTCTCCCACCAGGTGGGCACGTACCCCTCTTCCTCAACCCACCGGGAGGGGTCGGTCACGTCCAGCTCCCAAGAGAAGATGGTGGCGTAGTCGGTGTCGACCCGCTTGACGATGAGTCGGTCCGCGCCCTCTCCTGGCTCTATGTAGAAGACGAGCCTGTCATCCTTCACGTCGTTCCTCGACCGGAGGAGGTTGTCCTCCTTGTCACGGATCTCCACGTCCACCACGTCCTCCTCCTTGACGAGGATGGTGAAGGTGATCGTGGTGGTCTCCGTCCCGGAGAGGTTCCCAAGGGGACGCACCCACTGCTCGTCGCGCCTGAGCTCCACGAAGTTGAAGTCATCGGCCATCGTGGCGGGAAGGAGCAACATCATGGATAAGACGATGACGAATACGGCGACGAACCCCCGCCTCCACGATATGGCCATGTCGGAACCCCTCGCTATGATATTGTCATCATCACGATGATAAATCTTGCCTTCTGGTTGTACGAAGCGACCCATTCTCCTCACAGGGCCAGCTTTATTACCATCATTCCCACATTGGGACGGTGGAATGGATGGATTAGAATGGGGTACTTTTCAGTGGAACCCGACCGATGGAAGGATTACCTCGACATCTCGGACACGGACATTCCTGGCAAGGTCATCATCGAGGGTAGGATGGACTATCCAGGCGCCATCGAGAAGCGGAGCCTCTCCATTGAGGACGTGAGACCCGGATGGATGCCCAACCTGGTGCTGGGATCCTACAAGGGGGCACTGGTGGCGTACGCTGCTTGCTTCGGGGGCCCCATTGCGTCACAGATCGCCCATATATACTGCAACCTGGGGACGGAGAAGGTGGTCCAGATCGGGACCTGCGGAGGGCTCCAGGAGAACATCGACCTGGGCGACATCGTCGTCAGCCAGGGCGTTCTAAGCCTTGACGGGTGCGCTCGCCTCTACAAGAGGCCCGAGGACTTCGTGGCCTTCGACCCCTCCCTCCTGGAGAAGGCGTCACGCCTCCTCGACCGGAGGGATGTCCAGGTCTATGTGGGTCGGACCGTAAGCATCTATGACATTTTACTTGAGGAGATTGAGGACCTATTCGATCTGAGCCGTTCCGGTTATGTCGCCATCGAGATGGAGGCAGGGGCCATAGGCGCCGTGGCCGGTCATTTCGGGACGCCTGCGCTGTCCATGTTCGTGGTGTCGGACAACTCGATATCCGACAAGGGCCTCTTCTACGAGCGGACCGAGGACGAGCAGGAGAGGATAACCAGGGGACTCGACACCCTCTTCGGGACCGCCCTCGACCTTTGAACCACGTCACACCTCGACGAGCCCCATCGATGCAGGACACCGTAGCGCCCAGGTAGACCATCGGGCCGTCAATCTTCGAGATTTGTTCTAAAAACTATATATCCAGACCCACGCCAAGTGGACGGTGGTACAACAGTTTCCTCTCGGTCCCGGCCTCCTGCGAAGCTGTGTACCCGACCCGCCCACCTTCAGGGGGTGAAAGGGGTTATGGACAAAGGGACGAAGCATGTCGCCGTCGTGTTCTTGGTGGTCTGTGCGGTCATCATCTCCGGTTACACAGTGCCACTGCTCTCGCAGTCACCTGGGTCCGACAGCCAGATGGCTCAAATCGAGGAATACCAGGTCACCACATCTCCTCAAGAGATGCCAGCGGATCCGGCAGCGGAGCCTCCTCAGGCACTCCTCCCCGAGGACCTGGTGCTCGGGCCAAGCCAATTCATCGGTACCTACGATGATGCGCCGCCCGTCGTCGTTGTAGGGACCGAACCTGCAGCGACAGAACCCCTCCCCCCGGACCCGCCTGCCCCAGAGCCCTCCGTGGACCCGGTCCAGGAAGACGAGTCCGATACACCCGCCGAGGACCCTCCTCCGTACCAGGAATACACGAAGGTGCGCTCCCTGGGACATCTGAAGGAGCTCGCGGAACTGGAAGGCGCCCAGGACTTCTCCTATTCAACTCGCCCAAGGAGGTCAGGGGGTTGGGGCCCCAACGACCCCACCGTCCCCTACGAGCCGGAAGCGGAGAGGGACATCGGTGAGGCGGACATCGTCAAGCTGGTCGGGAACACGCTCTACATCCTCAACGCCTTCCGAGGCCTGGAAATCGTCGACCTTTGCGATCCCGACGACCCGAAGGTGATCGGCAACGCCCCCGTCTTGGGCTTCCCAGACGATATGTACATCGTGGGAGACCGCGCCTACATCATCGTGTCGGCCACCTACGGTTTCTACTCCTGGCGGGCCAACTTCCCGACCCTGTGGAACCTTCCACTCCTCCAGTACAGGATAGGGAGCAGGTTGCTCATCCTCGACATCTCATCACCCTACGATCCCTGGATAATGCGCGAGATCCCCATCGAGGGGTTCGTATCTGACAGCCGGAGGGTGGGAGACGTCCTCTACTACGTCTCCAACTGTCGCAGCTGGTACAATCAGTACACCGGCGCGGCGATGGAGGACATGACCTACGTCATGACCGTGAACATCGCCAACCCCTGGGACATCTACATGATGGATTCGGAGAAGTTCTTGGGCAGGTCCTTCGTGACCCACGTGACCACGGACCACATGTACATTGCTCATTGGGAGTCGGTGGAAGGGCTCACGTACGGAATGACCAACATCACATTGCTGGACATCTCCGACCCGAGGGGGATGATCGATATCAGGGACGAGTTCAGTGTCGAAGGGAGGGTGAACGACAGGTATCAGATGGACGAGTTCGAGGACACGTTCCGTGTGGTCAGCCATTACCGCGGGCAACCTCGCGAGTCCGAGCTCTGGATCTTCGACATCACGGATCCCGGGGACGTCCGGTCCCTGGGTCGGCTCCTCGTCGATGACGCGGGGCGTCTGATGGCCACCCGTTTCGAGGGGGACCGGGCGTACACGATCCACTACCCCGGTTCAACGCGCATGATGAGGGTCCCCATGCCAGATGACGGGAGCCCCGAGGTCGTGGTCCCCGACCCCTTAGAGGTCATCGACCTCTCCGACCCGGCGGAACCGGTCCTCTGCGACATCTTCGAGATGCCTGGCTGGGTCACGCACATGGAGGTCCGGGGTCTGAACATCCTCGCCATCGGTGTCGACGACTCCGAGGACGAATGGAACGTCGCTGTCTCCCTCTTCGACGTGAGCGACCCGTGGCAAGTGGAGATGCTGGACCGGGTGAGGCTCGGTGGGAACGTGTCCACCTCCACCGCCAACTGGGAGCCGAAGGCCCTTACCGTCCTCGACGACGAGGGCCTGGTCCTGGTCCCCTATTCCTCCAGATACCGGGACGAGAACGGTCTCATAGCGGTCGACTTCGGCGTCCAGGTGGTCGTTTTCGACCTGGAGGAGGGGAACCTGGAGCTGGCCGGACAGTTCGACCAGCCGGACAACGTGATCCGGACCAGGAGCCTGGAGGAACGGGTCCTATCCACCTCCAACGACCACCTGGTGGTGTCCGACATAACCGATGCCATGCAACCACGTGTGACCGCTGTTCTCGAGCTCAGTACCAATTTCCAGGATTACAGGGTCATCGGAGGCCACGAGGCGGTGATCGTCGTCAAGAGCGATGGCCAGACCGCCCTCCGGGTGTACTCCCACGGGGCCAGTGAGTTCGAGAAGCCCGTCTGGGAGATCGAGCTCGGAGATCGGGTGATTGATTGGTTCTGGAGCGGAACGGACCTCCACGTGCTCTCCACCTCCCGGGACGCCCTTTGGAGGTTCAATGCCACCGTGTTCAGCGCCTGTCTTGAGGACCCCCTGAGGCCCGAGGTGAGCGACCTTACCTTCACGCTTCCCGACTTCGGGTTCAGCATGATCGAACGCCCCAGGGATGATTGGACGTTCGTATACGACAGGGGCTTCACGAATCCGAGGAAGGTCCAGAACCCCGTCCTGCTGGAGATGGACTCCTTCAGCCCTCCGACCTTCTTCTGCCATCATAGGGACATACTGGCCATCTATTTCTTGTCCGAGGTGCATCTTGTAGGCGTCGGCGGTGGTTCGCCGCCCGCCCTGTTGTCCAGCATAGAGGTGGGTTGCGGCACCTTCCATGGACTGTTACCGTCAGGAGATGACCTTTTCGTCGTGGGCTCCGTGTACACAGGATATCGGAACCACTTTACACTGTATCCCGTGGACCTCAGCTCTCCCACTGACCCTGTCCTGGGTGAGGGGATCGCGATCCCTGGCGTCCCCCTGGACTCCTCCGAGGACGGGACGCTGGTGTACACCGCGAGCTGCTGGTACTTCCCCAACTCGACGGGCTACGAGGAGACCCTTAACGTGGTCCGCCTTGAGGACGGGTGCGCCACGATACTGCATGCCCTCGACATCAAGGACAAGTTCCTTCGGATCCACGGTGACATCGCCGTGCTCTATGAGATCGTGAAGGCGATCTCCTGTGGAGACGATGGAGAGCAGACATTGATCCCCTTCACCATGGTCGACGTGGTCGACCTCCGTGCCTTCGAGGCCCTGAACAGCTTCTGGATCCGGGGCGGCTATCACGTACTCTACTCTGACAACGATATCATGATCTACGGCAAGGCAGGTAGTTCAGGCATATTCGTCAGGGGTATTCAGGACCCGATCGATATGCCTGCCCAACACTTCAAAATCATCGAGGGTGGTCTAGTGTCCCATGTCGAGGACGGTACCATTCACATCGTCCAGTACAAGTACGGCGTCAGACATCTCACGTTGAACGGGTGAGCACAGCAACGGACAACGGTCCGAATGCGCCCCCTTCACAAGGGCCAGGTTTATATTGCTGCATGGGTTCTCGTGCTTCCGATGACGGAAAGGTGTGGACTCTGCCAATGGTCGCCGGTCACCCAGGTCCCCCTGGAGGGCTGGATCGGTGTCATCCAGGGCTACCTGGACCACCAGCCCCACCCGGACCGGGTGGTGGGCCTCATCCCCTGCGACCGCAGGGTCTTCGAGGACGGGTCCTGGTTCTGCGTGGTGGCCCGCGAGCCCTTCGCCGAGGGTCACCTCCGGCTTATATGCCGCGACCACATCTCGGACCTCAGCCAGCTCCGGGGCTACTCCGAGCACAACGTGGAC
>CBDUQW010000028.1:0-39080 GCA_965369625.1 uncultured Thermoplasmata archaeon
GGATTGTCTCTCACCGCTCCCGCTTGTCATTCATCACTCGGTATCCAAGAATCTCACTGGCTCCTGGTCTACAGCTTCATCTCGTCCACCAGTTTGGAGTAGGTCTCGCAGAACTCGGGACGGGGGCTGTGACGCAGCTTGCCGATGACGATCCGGGTCTCCTTCGCCCTCTCGGCCTTCGAGAGCTTGAGGTACTTGCTCCGGAGGATGGTGGTATCCTTGTACCAGTCCCACGTCTCGCGGCCGTCCGGTATCTTCTGCTTCTTGGTGAAACCCGTGGGACATGGGACGAGCATCTCGATGAAGGAGAAGCCCTTGTTCCGCAGACCCTCCCGGATGGCCTTGATGGTCTCGTAGGGGTAGCCCAGGGTCCAGCGGGACACGTAGGTGGCACCCGCGCCTATCACCAGGGAGCACAGGTCGAAGGGTTGCTCCACGTTCCCGTAGGGAGTGGTGGATGTCTTGCTGCCGACAGGGCTTGTGGGGCTCACCTGGCCCCCCGTCATGCCGTAGATGAAGTTGTTGATGCAAACGACGGTCAGGTCCACGTTCCTCCGGGCGGCGTGGATGAGGTGATTCCCTCCGATGCCCGCTGCGTCACCGTCGCCGGTGAAGATGATCACGTTCAGGTCCGGGTCGGCGGTCTTGACCCCGGTGGCGAAGGCGACGGCCCTGCCATGGGTGGTGTGGAGGCCGTCGGCGTCGATGTAGCCCGGCATCCGGGACGAGCAACCGATGCCCGAGACGAACACCACGTTGTCCAGGTCGATGTGCTCGGCATCTATGGCCCGCAGGGAGTAGTTGAGCACGTTGCCCACGCCGCAACCGGTGCAGAAGATGGAGGGGTACATCGACATCTCCAGGTACTGCTCCCGGATGTGGTCTGCCTTGTTGAACATCTACCTCCCACCCCCCTTCTTCTTGCCCTTCTTGCCACCCTTGCCCTTCGGAAGCACCTTCTCGATGGCGTCCATGACCTCCTGGGGATTGTGCATCACGCCCCCGATCTTGGGCAGGCAGGTGACGGGGCACTGGCCCTCCACCGCCTCACGGATGGGATGGACGATCTGCCCCAGGTTCATCTCCGGCACAAGTATGTGGTCGAGCCCCTCGGCGAACTCGGCCACCTGTCGGTTGGCGAAGGGCCAGATGCTGATCAATCTCATGAAGTTCACGGGCACTCCCTTCTCGCGCAGGAGCCTGACCGCGCCCTGGGCGGGTCGGGCGGTGATGCCGTAGGATATGACGCCCACCTTGGCGCCCTCCTGGACCTCCCGCTCCACCCTCACGATCTCCTCCCGCTTGTCCGTTATCTTCTCCACCAGCCTGGTGATCAGCTGCGTGTGCTTCTCCGCATCGTCGGTGGCCGGAAGGCCGGTGACGTCGTGGGTAAGGCCCGTGATGTAGGTGTGGTAACCCTGGCCGAAGTTGGCGATCCGGGGGATCTTGTTGTCGTCCCCCTCGAAGGGGATGTATCCCTCCTTGCTCTCCGGGGGCGGCGCACGGAACTCCACCTCGTACTCCTCCCTATCTGGAATTATCACCCGCTCCCTCATGTGACCGACGTCGCCGTCGGTAAGCAGGATCACGGGGTTGCGGTACCTCTCGGCCAGGTTGAAACAGTCGATGGTCAGGTCCATGCACTCCTGCACCGTGCTGGGGGCCAGGGCGATTATCTCGTGGTCCCCATGGGTGCCCCAACGGGCCTGCATCATGTCCCCCTGGGAGGACTCCGTGGGCTGGCCCGTGGAGGGGCCCGACCGTTGCACGTCCACGATGACGCAGGGCGTCTCGGACATGACGGCGTAGCCCAGGTTCTCCATCATGAGGGAGAAGCCGGGCCCGGAGGTGGCGGTCATGGCCTTGGTACCGGTCCAGGAGGCACCGATGATGGCCGAGATGGAGGCGATCTCGTCCTCCATCTGCATGCAGGTGCCCCCGATGCGGGGCATGAACCGGGCCATGGCCTCCGCCGTCTCGGTGGCGGGGGTGATGGGGTAACCGGCGAAGTACGTGCATCCCGCGAGGAGGGCGCCGTAGGCGTATGCCGCGTCGCCCTGCACGAACTGCAGCTTGGGACCCAGGGCCTTCCGCACCAGGTCGTAATGCTCGGCGTCGAGGTGCTCGCCCATCAGGCCTTCCCCCCCTTTCCCTTCTTGGCCTTCGCACCCTTCTTGGCCTTCGCGCCCTTCCCGTCCTTCGTTACCTTCTTGGCGTCCTTGGCCTTCTTGGGAACCTTTGGCTTCTTCCCGTCGGCCAGGTCCCATCCGGCCTGGAAGGCGTTCATGTTCAGCTCCTCGGTCCCCTTGGGGATGCGCTTCATGATCGCTTTCTCCATGGCCTCCCGGGGGACCAGCTTGTACCTGTTGGTGATGAAGCCCAGCATGACGATGTTGGCCACGATGCGCTTTCCCAGGGCGTCGGCGGTCATGCTGAACGGGATGCGCTCGGCGTTCGCCACCTCCATCTGGACCAGGTCGGCGTCAACGACAGTCTGGGTCTTTTCCCCCCTGTCATCGCCGTACTTCACCATGGCCGCGGAGGACAGGACGATGAGCACGTCGGGGACGGTGACCCTGGGGTAGTCCACTGGAGCATCGGCGAGGACGATCTCCGACCTGGCGGCGCCGCCGCGGGACTCGGGGCCGTACGACTGGGTCTGGACGGCCTCCATGTCGGCGATCACCGCTGCCTCTCCCAGTATGGCGCCGGCCAGCACGATGCCCTGCCCACCGAAGCCTGCTATCCTTATCTCGGTCCTCATTGGTACGACCCGCCCTATTTGCTCTTGCGCCCCAGCTCCAGGCCCTTCTCGTAGGCCTTGGTGTTCATCTCCTCGGTCCCCTTGGGGACGTTGGAGGCGATGGTGCTCCGCATCGACCCCTCGGACACCACCTCGGATACGGCGACAAGGTAGCCCAGCATCACCATGTTCCCCATTATCTTCCGGTTGAAGGCCTGGTAGGCTATGTCGGTGAAGGGGACGGCGTGGAGGTTGCTCTGCCCCTCCCTGGGCTCCACCAGGTCGCTGTCGATGATGACGATACCGTCGGGCTCCAATTGATCGATGTACATGTCGTGGGCAGATTGGGACATGGCCACGAGCACATCGATCTCGTCCAGCTCCAACTCGTATATGTCGCCTTCCTGGACGATGACGTCGGACTTGCACTGGCCGCCCCGGGACTCGCTGCCGTAGGACTGGTTCTGGATGGCGTTCTTGCCATCGGTGACGGCCGCGTTCCCGGTGATGTACCCGGCGAGCACGATGCCCTGTCCTCCGAAGCCGCAGAAACGCACCCTCAACGGAACTCCCCCTTGTTGACGCGGTCGTTGAGGTCGCGTAGCGACACGGTGAACTCCTCCCGGTCCCTCTCGACCAGCTTGCCTATCACGAACTTGCCCTCCAGCTCCTCCTCGGACATTCCTGCAGCCTTCTCCATGCGCACCGAGTTCTCCTTGAAGTAGTTGAGGTGGTCCTCGCCCTTCCTCATGCCCACACGCCTGCCGTAGCTGGTCGGGCACTGGGTGTAGATCTCGATGAAGGAGAAGCCGTCCTTCCTCATCGCGTTCTGCATCGATTCCATCAGGGGGAACACGTGGTAGGTGGTCCACCGGGCCACGTAGTTGGCCCCCGCCGCCGCAACCACCTCGGCTATGTTCATGGAGTGCTCCACGTTCTCGTAGGGCGTGGTGGTGGTGCGCACGCCGACGGGTGTCGTGGGCGACACCTGTCCTCCCGTCATGCCGTAGATGAAGTTGTTGATGAGGAACACCGAGATGCCAATGTTGCGTCGCGCTGCATGGATCAGGTGGTTGCCACCGATGCCGGCAAGGTCGCCGTCACCGGCGATGACCACGACATGCTTGTCGGGCCGCATCACCTTGACGCCGGTGGCGAAGGCTATCGCCCTGCCGTGGGTGGTGTGGAGGGTGTCGCTCTTGAGGTAGGGGCTGGGTATCCACGAGGAGCATCCGATGCCCGTCACCGAGATGAGGTCCTCGGGTCGGATGCCCATCTCGTCCATGGCGTGGGCGTAACCGTTCAGGACGGTGCCGCAACCGCATCCCTCGCAGAACACGGTGGGCATCATCTCCTCCCGGAGGTAGTCCATGAGGCGATGACGCCTCGACATCGCCATCTGCTCCTCGATCTCCTCGTCCGTCAGGAGGACCTCGAAGGGGTCTGTCATCACGCACCACCTCCCTCTATCGCCGTCACGATCTCGGAGATTGTGTGGGGGACGCCGCCGATCTTGCTGACGGGAACGACGTCGCAGTCGACGAACCGCTCGATCTCCCGGTTCACCTGTCCCAGGTTCATCTCGGGGACGTAGATGCGGTCCACCTTGCTTCCCAGCCTCTCGACGGCCTTGACCGGAAAGGGCCAGATGCTGATAAGGCGCATGAAGGCCACCTTCATGCCCTTCTCCCGGGCCCGGAGGACGGCGCCGTGGGCGGGCCTCGCGGTGGCGCCGTACGAGAGCACGGCGATGTCGGCGTCGTCGACGAAGTGCTCCTCAACCCGCTCCAGCTTGTCCCGGTCCACCTCTATCTTCTTCACAAGCCTCCTCACGAGGCGATCGTGGACGTCCTGGGAGCTCACGTCGCGCATGCCGTTCTCCTTGTGGGAGGAACCGGTGACGTGGATGAACTGGTCGCTGCCGAACTGGATCATCGGGGGTACGAGCTCGCCACCGAAGACCAGGTCACCCGGGTTCCCCAGGCGACGGTCGACCAACTCCAGGTCCTTCGCGTATGGCATGTCGATGCGCTCCCGCAGGTGACCGATCTGCCCGTCCATCAGCAGGATGGCGGGATTGCGGTAGCGCTCTGACAGGTTGAAGCAGTCCACGGTGAACTCCAGGCACTCCTGGACCGTGCTGGGGGCCAGGGCCAGGATCTCGTGGTCGCCGTGGGTGCCCCATCGGGCCTGCATGACGTCCCCCTGGGCCGGCATGGTGGCCTGGCCCGTGGAGGGACCCGACCGCTGGACGTTGATGATGACGATGGGGGTCTCCGTCATGCATGCGTACCCGATGCTCTCCTGCATGAGACTGAAACCGGGTCCCGAGGTGGCGGTCACCGCCTTCGCGCCCGCCCACACCGCACCGATCATGGCGGAGATGGAGGCGATCTCGTCCTCCATCTGGACGTAGTAACCTCCCACCGGGGGCAGCGCCTTGGAGATGACCTCGGCCACCTCGCTGGCCGGAGTGATGGGGTATCCGCCGAAGAAGCTGGCTCCCCCGTAGATGGCGCCCAGGGCGGCGGCCTCGTCGCCCAGCATGAACCTGCTGGTACCCTCCCACTTCTTCAGGTACCTGGCGCGGAGGTCCCCCGTCGCCTTCTTGGTCAAGGTCGATCCTCCTTCATTCGTTTACCACCATGATGGCGAACTCAGGGCAGAGGAGCTCGCACAGGCGGCAACCCACGCAGTCGTCCTCGTTGGCCGCCACGGGCACGTAGTAGCCCTTGCGGTTGATTTTGTCGGAGGTCTCCAGGACCTTGAGCGGACAGAACGAGATGCAGATGCCGCATCCCTTACAGAGATCCTCGTCGATTTCTATCATGGTGCACACTACCCAGAGACGCCAGTTGGGTCCGCCATCGTATAGCCAAGGTCCGTAATAAAACTTGGTGGACATCCTCTACGTCCAGCGTGACCACGTCCGACCGCTCGTGACCCATGTGGGGGGGGGCGGAAGGATAATATAGGCATCTGGTCCCCTCGGGCTTGTGCACGATGTCGCGGTGGTGGGAGCGGGACCCAGCGGGGGGATGGCCGCCTGGAAGCTGAGCGAGGCGGGCCTCGACACCGTCCTGCTCGAGAAGGGCGAACGGGTCGGGGAGCCCGTGATGTGCGGAGAGGCCCTGAGCGCCTTCGCCCTGGAGAACAACGGGATCCCCGCTTGGGATGCGTTCATCGTGAGGAAGTTGGATGGCATCAGGATGCTCGGTCCCGATGGCTCCGAGTACATCGAGAAGAACCCGGGCCTGTGCGTCCACAGGGATCGCTTCGACCGGCACATAGTCGACCTGGCGGTGGGGGCCGGGACGGACCTCCGACTAGGGACCACGGTGGAGGACTGCTCCCATGAGGGAGGTGGATGGCGACTCTCTACGGACGATGGCTCGGTGGACGCCCGGGTCATAGTGGCCGCGGACGGACCCCGGTCGCTGATCGGGCTCTCCCAGGGGCTCGGTGTCCGCGACAGGATGACGGGGGCCGCCCAGTACAAGTTCGCCCCGAACGACATCCTGGCCGACGACCACCTCAGGTTCTACGTGGGAGAGATGTTTCCGGGAGGTTACGCCTGGTCCTTCGACCGTGGTTTCGAGGTCAACCTGGGCATCGTCACCACCGGCAGGCCGAGGGAGCAGCTGGATGCACTTTGCAGGCACCTGGGGCTGGACCCGGATGACAGGACGGCCATGACCGGGGGGACCATCCCCCAGGGAGGACCGAATCCCAGGATCTCGGGGAAGGCCATGGTCACCGTGGGCGACGCCGCCGGGCTCATAAACCCCTGCAGCGCGGGTGGCGTCCACGCCGCTCTCCACAGCGGGCGTGTCGCGGCGATGCACATCATCGAGGCCCTCGAGAAGGGAGAACCCGAGGACCTGAGCGGCTACGAGAAGGAGCTGCGGTCCTCGCCCTTCTACGATCCCATGCTGATGGAGGCTAGAGTCCTGCTCGACGAACTCACCGACGAGCAGTGGAACTTCATCGTCAAGACCCTCCAAGAGAGGGACATCTCACGCCTGAAAGGGATGAAGGCAGTCGCTCGGATCCTCTTCAACTCGCCCTTCACGATGCCGCAGGTATGGAACCTCCGAGCTCTGGGTAAGGCCTTCACGTCCTACGGAACCTGGGGCTGGTGACGGGGCATTTGAGGAGCGGGCCAATGTATCAGGCCCTTATTTTTAATACTCCGAGGCTTGTGTATATCACCGAAACCAGGGGTGGTCGGAATGTTGGACTTCGGATTCAGTCAAGAACAGGAGATGGTCAGGAAGACCGTGAGGGAGTACGCCCAGGCGGAGCTCGCCCCCATCGTCGAGGACCTCGACAGGATGGGCCGCATCCCTCCCAATGTGATCAAGGAGCTGGCTGAGATCGGCCTGCTCGGCGTCACCACCGAGACCCAGTACGGCGGCATCGACGCCGACCCGGTGATGGCAGGCATCATCGCCGAGGAGCTGGCCCGCGGTGACATCACCTGCTCCATCCCCACCTTCTACCTGGTGTCCGCCGCATGGGGCGACATCCTCGAGCGCCACGGCACCGACGCCGCCAAGCAGGCCATCCTGCCCCACGTGTGCGACGGCACCGCCTTCCTGGGCATCGCCGCCACCGAGCCCGACGTGGGCTCGGACCTGGGGAACATGCGGACCACGGCCAGGAGGGAGGGTGACTCCTTCATCCTCAACGGGGAGAAGATGTTCATCAGCGGCGTGCGGGAGGTCTGCGAGGACCTGCCCAACGGAGGCGGTTACGTCCTTCTGGCCAAGACCTCCCCCGAGAAGGGGGTCCGGGGCATCAGCCTGTTCTACATCCCCCTCAAGGGAACGCCGGGGGTCTCGTACAACGTCCTGGAGGACTGGGGCAGGAAGGGCATCTCCGCGGGCGGCTTCGCCATGGAGGACGTGGAGATACCGGCCGAGTACCTCATCGGGGAACTGGACCGGGGCTTCTACCTGACGATGGAGGGCTTCGACTACGCACGGGCCATCATCGGACTGGTCTGCTGTGGCGTGGCCCAGTCGTGCATGGAGCAGGCGATGGACTACATCAAGATGAGGTCCACCTTCGGCACGCCCATCGCAAAATACCAGGGTGTCCAGTTCAAGCTGGCCGAGAACTGGACCAAGATCGAGGCTATGCGGCTCCTTGCCTACCGAGGCCTCTGGACATACACCCAGGCCCTTGCAGGAAAGGACGTGGGCCGTTTCGAGGTGACCCGGGCCTGCGCCGAGGCCAAGCTGATGGCTCCCATGATGGCCTTCGAGGCCATCAACGATGCCATCCAGTGGTACGGCGCCTTCGGTTACACCAGTGCGTGTCCCCTCAGGTTCGCACTGGAGGGTGTGAGGAGCTACTACTGGGCCGAGGGCACGATGGAGATAATGAGGATCATCGTGGCGCGGGAGCTCCTGGGGAAGGAGTACGTGGCCTACCGGTGAGCATCCATCTCAGCCGAGGCCCAGGAGCCGGGCCGCGTTCCCGCCGAGGATGGCATCGACCACGTCGTCATCGAAGGGCAGGTTCCTGAACGATTCGATGTTGCCCTTGATGCTGGGGACCCCAGGGAAGTCGGAGCCGAAGAGGACCCTGTCACCCACCCGGGGAAGCTTGGGGAACACCTCAGGCACGCTCTTGGGTGGGATGCCAGAGAGCTCCATCCATACGTTGTCGTGGCGCTCGGCCATGAAGAAGGCCTGCTCGTACCAGAGCCGCCTGCCGCTGTGGGCCATGACTATCTGGAGGTCCGGGAAATCCACGGCGGGGTCGTCGATGCGCAGGGGCTCGGAGAAGCGCTGCCGTGACTTCTTGTAGATGGATGTGCCCGTGTGGAACATGACTATGAGCCCAAGGTCGGCGGCGGCGGCGTAGAGTTCCGTCACCGCGGGGTCGTCGGGAAAAAAGTACTGGGAGCTGGGATAGAACTTGAGGCCCTTGAAGCCCTCCCCGGCCAGTTGACCCACCATGCCCGCCAGGTCATCGACCTCCATGGGGTTGAAGGACGCGAAGGGCGTCAGGCGGTCGGAGCCGGCGCAGAGGTCACGCACGCGCTCGTTGCTCACGACCCCGGTGGTCACAGGCGAGGTCTCTGCGAGGATGACGGCGTGGTCCACCCCCTGGAGGTCCAGGAAGGAGAGGAGCCCCTCCTGGGTCTGACACTTGGCCAGCTCGCCCTCGGCGTCAGGGTTGACAACGGAGATGAACTCCATCACCCATGGGTGCCAGTCGGAGGGGTTGCCCGCGTGGATGTGGAAGTCGACTGTCTTCAGCATGGAAGTACTCCGTCAATGTTGAAAGGTCCAAAGGCTATATATTGCTGTTCCCAACCTCACCTGTTACCTCTTCGGAGCCACTCCCTCGTTGTCTCAAGCAGAGCATGTTTGAATGATTCCAGAGCTCGAATGAAATGGATGGTCATTCGATTGTTCATTATATTTCCACTTCTGCTCAGCATTTACTTTGCCGTTCGCGAACTGGTCTCCCTCCTCTGAACCCCAGGCGTTGGCCATGACAATGTTTATAATGTAGCCAGTATATGACCATAATGTAGCCACTAAGTAGCTACAAATCTACGGAATGGTACCATGGCCGAGCCATCCAAGTTCGAGGTCTACGGGCAGGAGATGCTCGAGAAAGAGGTCAAGAAGAGCGGCAACTCCGGCCGCATCTATCTCCCTCCTGACTGGATCGGGAAGCGGGTGAAGATCATCCGCATAGACGAGTGACCACTTGCACCGGACTTGAGGCTCCGTCGTGGTCCGCATCCGGGGGGACACGACATGGTAGAGATACGCGTAATGACGAAGGAGGACATCCCCAGGGTCACCGAGATCCACAGGGCCATCATGCGGCAGGCCGCCGATGCGGTGGAGGTGCAGGACCTGGAACTGGAGTTCATGGACCTGATGGGCTCCTATCCAGAGGGATGCCTGGTGGCTCACGACAAGGGAAAGGTGGTGGGTTTCATCATAGCCACCCAGAAGCACTGGGGGTTCGGTCTGGGAACCTCGGGATGGGTGGAGGTCGTCGGGGTCCATCCCGACCGCATGGGCACCGGTGTGGGCAAGGCCTTGGGCAGTGCCATCCTCGAGCACTTCGAGGGCGAGGGTATCAGCGAGGTCTACACCGCCGTCAAGTGGGACCACGCCGACATGATCACGTTCTTCAAGTCTATCGGCTTCGGCCGGTCGGAGTTCATAAATCTCAAGTTCAGCAGCGAGGAGGAGTGAGCAAGATGATGATGGACACGTTCAGCCAATGGTACGACGTACGACACGAGTACGCGAAGCAATGGAAGGAGAGGACGGGCGGCAAGGTGATGGGCTACTTCTGCACGTACTTCCCCGAGGAGATCCTGTACGCGGCGGACGTGCTTCCCGTCCGCATCCTGGGCAGCCACGAGCCCCAGGACGTGACCGAGCCCCACATCTTCGGGATGTTCTGCCCCTTCTGCAGGGACTGCCTGGCCCAGGGGCTGAAGGGCAGGTACGACTACCTGGACGGCATCGGCATCGCCCAGGCCTGCCTCCACATCCGGCAGGCTTACACCAGCTGGAACCTCCACATCCCCATCGATTTCTCGTACTACATCCCCATGCCCAACAACGTCCAGTCCCAGCACGCCATCCCGTACCTGCGGGAGGAGCTGGTCGTCTTCAAGGAGGCGGTGGAGAAGTGGACGGGCAGGACCATCACCGACGACGACCTGAGGCGGGGCATCGAGATCATGGACACCAACCGGCGGCTGATGATGGAGGTGTACGAGCTGCGGAAGAAGCCCGCCCCGCCCATCACCGGCACCGACGCGATGCACATGGTGGTGTCCGGCCAGATGGTGGACAAGCGGGACCACTCGGCGGAATTGGAGATGCTCCTTCCCAAGCTCCGGGACCACGTCCCCGACCGGCCCACGGGCGAGCGGCTCATCATCATCGGTTCCGAGGACGACGACCGGGAGTTCCTGGAGATGGTGGAATCCCTGGGCGCCACCTTCGTCACCGACGACCACTGCACCGGCTCGAGGTACTTCTGGAACGAGGTGGGCGACCCCGGCGAAGACCCCCTCACCGCCATCGCCAGGCGATACGTGGAGCGGCCCGCGTGCCCCTCCAAGGACTGGCCGGCACGGAACCGCATGCCCCACATCGTCAAGTTGGCCCGGGACTACGGAGCCCAGGGGGCAATCCTCATCCAGCAGAAGTTCTGCGACCCCCACGAATTGGACATTCCGGCCACCAAGAAGGTCCTCAAGGACGAGCTGGGCATACCCAGCCTGTTCCTGGAGTTCGACGTCACAGTACCCATAGGACAGTTCAAGATCCGTTCCGAGGCATTCCTCGAGACCCTGAGAGAGGAGGACCTGTTCTAGGAGGTGATGAAGCATGGCTGACACCACTGGACACCTGTACCCCACCGAACAGCTCAAGTGCTGGAACGAGGCCAAGCAGATCCGCGAGGACTACTACATGGACTTCAAGAACGCCCACGAGACGGGCGGCATCCGATGGGCCGGCGGCGCATGGTCCTTCGACGCGGTGCCCTACGGCCTGGGCGACGACGTGTTCCCCCTGACGGGCGAGCCCTACGGGGCATCCATCGCCTTCAAGAAGGATTTCTCGTTGAGATGCCAGGAGGCGGCGGAGAAGGCGGGATACGCCCGGGACCTGTGCTCCTACATGCGCAACTACTGGGGCTCAATCCTGCTGGACGAGTACGCCTTCGGAGGACCCTTCCCCAAGCCCGACTTCATGTGGCAGGACCACATCTGCTGCTCCCACGCGAAGTGGTACCAGGTGGCAGGGGAGCTGGAGGGGGGCGACGTGCCCTCCTACTTCGTGGACGTCGCCGTGGGCCCCATGACCGAGATCACCGACAGCAGGGTCAAGTACATCAAGGGCCAGCTCCACGACGGCATCGACTGGCTGGAGAGGACCAGCGGTCGGGAGTACGACGACGGCAAGCTAATCGACGCGGTGTACAACGAGTGCAGGTCCACCTCGACGTGGTCGGCCATCTGCAACCTCAACAAGGCCGTGCCCGCGCCCCTGGACGAGAAGTCCATGTACTCCCTCTACGTCCTGGGCACGCTGATGAAGTCCAACAAGAAGGTGGCGGACTTCTACGACAAGCTGCTCGTCGAGGTGCAGGACAGGGTGGACCGGGGCATCGCCGCCGTGCCCACCGAGAGGTGCCGCTTGATGTCCGACACCCAGCCCCCCTGGGCCTTCCTCAAGGTGTTCCGCTACCTGGAGAGGTTCGGCGCCGTCTCCATCGGCTCCCTCTACACCCACTCCCTCATCGGGGCGTGGGAGGTCAAGCCCGACGACACCTGGGGACCCCGCACCACCCCCCAGGAGCTCGGCATCGAGTTGACCACCCGGGACGAGGCCCTGGACTGGCTGGTCCGGTGGAACCTTCACAAGCCCGAGTGGCAGCACTTCTACGACCCCCAGCTCAAGTCCGAGATGATGGTGCGCATGGCGCGGGAGTGGAAGCTCGACGGAGTGATGCTCCACTACAACCGGGGATGCGAGGGCCTCTCCCTTGGCATCGCCGAGAACAGGCTGGCCATCCAGGCCGCCGGCTTCCCCGTCATGGTGTTCGAGGGCAACATGGGCGACGAGCGGGAGTTCGACGAGGCCCGGACCATGGCGCGGATAGACACCTTCATGGAGACCCTTGGCATGGATATGTTGGACTAGGAGGTGGAGAGAAATGGCTATCACAGCAGGCATCGACGCGGGCGCGAAGAACACCAAGGTGGTCATCCTCAAGGATGGCCAGGTCATCGGCAGGGGGACGAACCTGACCGGGTTCGACCAGACCGAGGCCGTGGAGAAGGCCTACGCAAAGGCACTTGCGGAGGCGGGCATCACCAGGGACGAGGTCCAGAGGGTCGTTGGAACGGGCGCGGGGCGCAACAACATCCCGCCCGCCCACGACGACGTGACCGAGGTCACGGCGGACGCCAAGGGCGCCAACATGCTAGTGCCTTCGGCCCGCACCGTCATCGACGTGGGTGCCGAGGAGGGCCGGGGCATCTCGGTGGACGAAACGGGCAGGGTGTTGGACTTCGCCATCAACGAGAAGTGCGCCGCCGGCGCCGGGGCCTTCACCGAGGCCATGGCCCGGGCCCTGGAGATCCCCCTGGAGGACATAGGGGAGCTCTCACTCAAGTCCACCAAGAGCATCGACATGAACGCCCAGTGCACCGTGTTCGCCGAATCGGAGCTGGTCACCCTGGTACACTCCAACACCGCCACGGCGGACATCGCCAGGTCCGTCCACGACGCCATCTCATCACGTATCACCTCCATGGTGCGTCGCGTGGGCCTCCACCCCGAGGTGTGCCTCATCGGGGGTGTGGGCTACAACGTGGGCTTCAAGAAGTCCCTGGAGGAGGACCTGGGGATGCACGTCACCGTGCCCGAGTATCCCGATTACGTGACGGCCCTGGGGGCGGCGATAAGGGCCCGAGAGCAGCTGGGAGGTGATTGAGGTGGCAGGTGATGAGAAACCCGAGTACTGGCGGTGGCCAGAATCCCGATGGACCGCGGAGGACGTCGACTGGAGGCAGGGAGACATCGTGACGGCAGGCGTGGACGTGGGCTCGGTGAGCTCCCAGGCCGCCATCATGGTGGACGGAAGGCTCTTCGCCTACAGCAACATGCGCACGGGCTCCAACAGCCCCGACAGCGCCACGAACGCCATGGACTGGGCCCTCAAGGACACGGGCATGACCCTGGACGACATCCACTACGTGGTGGGCACCGGCTACGGACGGGTGAACGTGCCCTTCTCCAACCGGGCCATCACCGAGATCGCGTGCCACGGGAGGGGCGGGAACTTCATGTACGGCCCCACTGTTCGCACCATCCTCGACATGGGTGGTCAGGACTGCAAGGCCATCCGCTGCGACGAGCGTGGAAAGGTGGTCGAGTTCCTGATGAACGACAAGTGCGCCGCCGGCACCGGCCGGGGAATGGAGGTGTTCGCCGACCTCCTGTCGGTCCCCATCCAGGAGGTGGGCGAGATGTCCCTCGATGTGGAGGAGGAGCCGAATCCCGTAAGCAGCACCTGCGTCGTCTTCGCCAAGACCGAGGCCACCGGACTCCTCCGGGAGGGCTGGCCCAAGGAGAAGGTGCTGGCAGCATACTGCAGCGCCATGGCCCACCGCGTGGTCACACTGCTGGAGCGCCTGGGCGTGGAGGAGGACTTCGCCATCACCGGCGGCATCGCCAAGAACAGGGGCGTGGTCAAGCGTCTCGAGGACGAGCTGGGAATAAAGACCCTAGAACCTCGATACGACACCCAGATAGCGGGCGCCGTGGGTGCCGCCCTGTTCGCCGAGGCCCTGGTGAAGAAGCAGCGCAAGCAGGCGGGAGGCTAGGTCCATGAGGGCGAACTACGGCTACACCGACGGCTCGGGCGAGTGGTACATCACCATCGACACGGGAAAGTGCGATGGCTGCCGAAAGTGCGTCGAGGTCTGCCCCGAGGGCTGCTTCGTCGTCGAGCTGGACGACTACGACGACGAGGTGGCCATGGTCACCGAGGAGCAGCGCAAGAAGATCAAGTACTCCTGCGGTCCCTGCAAGCCCGTGGGCGAGGAGCACGTCGAGCCCTGCCACGAGGCATGTCCCCACGGTGCCATCGAGCACTCATGGTGAAGATGATAACCTATAAACCCCCCTATGAGACGGGGACACACCCGCAGCGGGAGGCGAAGCCATGGTGAACCTTAAGGTGGACGGTAGGGAGGTGAGCGTTCCCGAGGGCGCCAACCTGGTCGAGGCCGTGGAGGCGGCGGGAGCATACGTACCCCACCTCTGCTGGGAGCCCGGCCTGGAGGCCGACGGTGCCTGCGGACTCTGCGTCGTGGGCTTCGAGGGCGGCAAGGGGACCGTCCTGGCCTGCGAGACCGTGGCGGAGGACGGCATGTCGGTCCAGACCAACCACCCCGAGGCCGTGGCCATAAGGAGGCGCAGGCTGGAGCTCATCAAGGCGGACCACGCCAACGACTGCCAGCTGTGCCCCAAGAACGAGCAATGCGAGCTCCAGGAGGCGTCCAGGGCGGCGGGCGTGGAGATACACGTCCCCAAGAAGCTGGCGTACCCCTCCGACCCCGACAAGAGCCATCCCTTCTTCAACCTGGACAGGTCAAGGTGCATCCTGTGCGGCAAGTGCGTGAAGGTCTGCCGGGACCTCCAGGGCCTGGGCGCCCTCGAGGTGGTGGGGGTCAACTTCGCCCAGCGGGTCCGGGGACGCGGCGACGTGGACATAGCTGACAGCATGTGCGAGTCCTGCGGGCAGTGCGTGGACAGGTGCCCCACGGCAAGCCTGCTGCCCAAGGTCTTCCAGGTCCCCACCGAGGAGGTCAGGACGGTGTGCCCCTACTGCGGCGTGGGCTGCTCCATCCACCTGGGCATCTACTACGACAGGCTCACCAGCGTCCGGGCCGACATGGAGGGACCCGCGAACAGGGGGGCCCTGTGCGTGAAGGGGCGTTTCGGTATCGTCGACATGGTCAACAGCATGAGCCGCCTGGAGGCGCCCCAGATGAGGGACGCCTCGGGAAGCATGGGCACGGTCCCCTGGGACGACGTGCTGGACGCCGTGGCCGAGAGCCTCA
The DNA here is from genome assembly GCA_965369625.1 of uncultured Thermoplasmata archaeon. Classification (GTDB taxonomy): domain Archaea; phylum Thermoplasmatota; class DTKX01; order DTKX01. Next base: position 15,378 of record CBDUQW010000028.1, read on the forward strand.
AGGAGCACGCGGGCAAGGGCACCTTCGCGATGCTCGCATCGGCCAAGGCCACCAACGAGGAGAACTACCTCATACAGAAGTTCGCCCGCGTCGTGATGGGCACCAACAACGTCGACCACTGTGCCCGGCTATGCCACGCCCCCTCGGTCACCGGTCTCCGCGAGACCATGGGGAGCGGCGCCATGACCTGCTCCATCGAGGACATCGACAGGACGGGCTGCCTCTTCGTCATAGGCTCGAACACCTCGGAGACCCACCCCGTGATCGGGACCAGGATCAGGAGGGCGAAGCGGAAGGGGACCCCCCTCGTCGTGGCCGACCCCCGCAGGACCGACATGGCCAACCGGGCGGACGTCTGGCTCCGACACAACCCGGGGACGGACGTGGCACTCCTCGCGGGGCTCGCCATAGCCATCCTCGACGAGGGCCTCGAGGACAGGGCCTTCATAGAGGCCCGGACCAACGGTTTCGATGCCTTCAACGAATCCCTCTCCTCGTTCACCGCTGAGTCCGTCGAGGAGATCACCGGCGTTCCGTGGAAGAAGATACGGGACGCGGCAAGACTGCTGGGCGAGGCGGATGCTGCCATCGTCCTCTACGCGATGGGCATCACCCAGCACGCCCACGGAACCGACAACGTGAGGGCGGTGTCCAACCTGGTCCTCCTCACCGGGAACGTCGGGAAGGAGGGAGCGGGCATCGCCCCCCTGAGGGGACAGAACAACGTCCAGGGCGGGGGCGACATGGGCGCCCTGCCGAACCTGCTCCCGGGCTACTCGAAGGTGGAGATACCCGAGGCGAGGGCCAGGTTCACCAGGGTGTGGGGCGTCGAGCCCCCGGCCGAGCCGGGCATCCCTCTCACCGAGATGTGGGACGCCGTACTGGAAGGCCGTATCAAGGCCATGTGGATAGTCGGTGAGAACCCCTACCTGTCCGACCCGGACGCATCGAGGGTCGAGGAGGCCCTCAAGGCCCTGGACCTGCTCATCGTGGAGGAGATCTTCCCCACGGACACCTCGGCCCTGGCATCCATAATTCTCCCTGCAGCTGCTTTCGCGGAGAAGGACGGCACCTTCACCAACACCGAGCGCAGGGTGCAGAGGGTCAGGAAGGCCCTGGAGCCCGTAGGCAAGGCGCGGGCGGACTGGGAGATCGTCTGCGACGTGGCCAGGAGGATGGGGGCCGAGGGCTTCGATTTCGGTTCGCCGGCCGAGGTCATGGAAGAGATCGCCAGCCTGGTGCCCCAGTACGCGGGCATCAGCCACAAACGGCTAGACGAAATGCCCGAGGGAATCCAGTGGCCCTGCCCGGACCCAACCTATCCAGGAACGCCCATCCTCCACGTGGACACCTTCCCCACGGTGGACGACAGGGCCACCTTTGTTCCTGTCGCCTACAAGGATGTGGCCGAGCCCACGGACGCGGACTATCCCCTGGTCCTCTCGACGGGAAGGACGCTGTACCACTTCCACACCGGGTCTATGACCAGGAAGGTCTCCGGCCTCAATGAAATCAGGAAGGAGGAGCTGGTTGAGGTGAATCCCATCGACGCGCGGCGTTTCGCCATAGACGACGGGGGGGTCGTCCGCATATCGTCGAGGAGGGGGTCGGTGACGGCGAAGGCCAAGGTCACGGAGAGGTCGCCACCCGGGACGGTGTTCATGACCTTCCATTTCTCGGAGACGCCCACCAACCGTCTGACCATAGCGGCCCTGGACCCCGACTCGAAGATCGCCGAGGCGAAGGTGTGCGCCGTGAAGGTGGAGCCCGCCGGCGAGGACGAGCTGGAGGCGCCCGCTGATGACGCGGGTGACGACCTAGACGACCTGTTCTGAGGTGAGGGGATGGAGGAGGGCTGGAAGCGAAGGATGATGGTCTCGGAGCCCCGCCTGTCCGAGGTCGTGAAGATGTACGAGAGCCTGGGTTTCGAGGTGAGGCTGGAGCCCGTCGGTCCGGACGACTCCTACTGGGACGAGGAGGACTGCACGGCGTGCTTTATCGATCCCGAGGAAGCGGAGAGGACCAAGATGGTCTACACTCGTCCGAGATCAGGATCACACGTTCAGGATAGGGAAGATGACCTGTTCGATTGATAGCAAGGTGCAAACTTCTTATTCTAGGATATCAGATAGCACCTCGAAAGGATTAGATTGACATGAGGATCCACGTGAAGGCACTCCGGCCCTTCAAGGAGACCCTGGGCGCGGGCGACATCGAGCTGGAGCGCCCCGATGGTGAGACCGTCGAGGACCTCATCCGTCACCTGGTGGAGGAGCATCCCGCCTTCGGTCCCCAGGCCCTCGATGACTCTGGTGGCATCGATGTGACCCTCAACATCATGGTCTCCGGTAAGCCCGTGGGCGAGCACGACCTGGTAAAGCCCCTCGAGGATGGTGACGAGGTAATGCTGTTCATGCCTCTGGCGGGTGGCTAGGCCAAACCCTTTTTATCCCACCAGACCATCCCGTGGCACTATGAGCTATGGGAGGTATTTCGATTGCTCAATAGAAAGACGGCTCTAGTCGACCTCACCGAGGGAACGGTCAAGGACCTCACCGTCAGCGACCCGCTCCGCCGTGCCTACTTCGGTGGCCGCGGCCTCAACATGCACTACCTGCTCAACATGCTCGAGCCCAAGGCCGATCCCCTGGGGCCCAAGAACGTGCTCATCTTCGGCACCGGGTTCCTCACCGGCATCCTGGCGCCCAACTCGGGGCGGTTCAACATCTCGGCAAAGTCACCAGAGTCCCAGGTGGTGGGAGATTCCAACTGCGGAGGCTTCTTCGCCCCCGAGCTGAAGTACGCCGGCTACGAACGGGTCATTATCACAGGCAAGGCTCCCGAGCCCTCCTACATCTACATCGAGGACGGTAGCGTGGAGATAAGGTCCGCCGACGGATACTGGGGCCTTGACACCCAGGAGGTCCAGCAGGCCTTCAAGAGGGACCTGGGCATGGTGGAGTCCGCCGTCTGCGGGGTCGCCGGAGAGAACCTGGTCCGTTACGCCTGCGTGCGCAACGGCGTGAAGAACGCGGCGGGCCGGTCCGGCATGGGCGCCGTCATGGGCTCGAAGAACCTGAAGGCCATGGTGGCCCGGGGCACCGGTGGCATCGAGATCGCCGACCCCGAGGGCCTGCTCCGCTACACCGAGGAGCTGAAGGACTACATCATGTCCTCCAAGATCACCCCCATCCTCGGCTCCGTGGGCACTCCCCTCCTCTACGAGGTGTCCAACGCCTTCGGCGCCATCCGCACCAAGAACAGCCAGCTCAACCAGTGGTCTTCCAACCTGGACGCCGCCGAGGTAGAGAAGCACGTGGAGAAGATGATCGCCTGCGCCGACTGCATCGTCCACTGCCGCCACCGGAACGTGCAGGGCGGCGAGGGACCCGAGTACACCGCCCTGGGCCTGGTGGGCGCCAACATCGGCCTTGACAACGCCGACGAGGTCATCAGGATGAACAACCTATGCAACGACCTGGGCCTTGACATCTCCTCTTCTGGCACCTACATGGCGTGGGCGACGGAGCTCTACGAGAAGGGGCTCATCACCAAGGAGGACACGGGAGGCATGGAGCTGGAGTTCGGCAACTTCGAGCAGTACTCACAGCTCCTGCGCATGATAAACGACCGGGAGGGCTTCGGGGACGTGCTGGCCGAGGGACGGCACGCAGCGGCCACCCTAAACGACCCCGAGGGCGACTACCTCATCACGGTGAAGGGCCTGCCCCAGTCGGACCCCCACGACGTGCGCTACATGAAGGCCTTCGCCCTGGGCATTGCAACATCGAGCAGGGGTGCCGACCATCTCCGCAGCCGGCCCACCCTGGAGATATTCTTCAAGCTGCCTGCCGAGGTAAAGGAGAAGATCTACGGGGCCAAGGTCAATCCGGACCCCACCTCCTTCGAGGACAAGGAGATAACCGTCCACTTCTCGGACAACATATTCGCCACCATCGATTGCTTGGGCCTTTGCAAGTTCATCTGTCACGGCTTCAACTCGCCCCACTACCTCTCGTACCCCCACTTCGTGGGCATCATCAACCGGGCCACGGGATGGGAGGTGACCGAGGAGGAGCTCAGGACAGTTGGACCCCGGGTCATCGACACCGAGCGCATCATCAACATCCGCGAGGGCCTGGTCAAGTCATGGGACACCCTTCCCAAGAAGTACTTCGACGACCCCATGCCGTTGGGCCAGGCCAAGGGCCACCACATCGACCGCGAGGAGTTCGCAGCGGCCCTCGACCGCTACTACGAGCTGCGGGGATGGAAGGTCGACGGGATGGTCCCAGATGAGCGCGTCGAGGAATTGGAGGGGATAGCGTGAAGTACCTCTACACCTACCCCGAGCTGTGCACCGGGTGCCGCGTGTGCGCCCTGGCCTGCTCCCTCAAGAAGAACGGCGTGTGCAACCCCAAGCACGCCGCCATCTACGTGGCCCGGGACGAGTTCGAGCGCTGGGAGTACCCCATCGTGTGCCTGCAGTGCGAGGACCCCGTGTGCGTCGAGGTGTGTCCCCAGAACGCCTACACCATCGAGGACGGCATTGTCGTCCACGACGAGGAGCGATGCATCGGCTGCCGCCTGTGCGCCACATTGTGCCCCAACGCCGCCATCAACACCATGGGTACCAAGATCCTCAAGTGCGACCTGTGCGGGGGCGACCCCGAGTGCGTCAAGTTCTGCACCACCGAGGCCATCAAGTACATGGAGGAGACGGCGGAGCTGGAGGAGCGAAGGCACGCGCTGGTGAACAGATTGAGGAGCTCTTGACGACCATCACAGGATAACCCTTGAGAGCCGGGTGATGATGGTCCTGACCTCTTCAAAGACAATGCCCCAATCCAGTCCCTTCCTATTTGGGATGTAATGGTTGGCAATGTTGATCACCTCCCAGGTGTTATTGGACATCCAGTCGAGGCTCTCAAGGCTATCGCTGACCATATCGTGAAGACTGGCATCCTCGCTAGCGGCCAACTTGACAAGCGAACGGATGACCAGGTCCTCGTCCACACCCATCCGCCACATACCCCGGATGTCGAATGGGTCCTTACCGTTCTGTCTGCCGGATAGCGCCATGATCTTCATCGCGAAGAGGTCCTCTCTTGAAAATGTCAGAATCCTCGCTGGCGCCCCCGCTGTGAATGGTGATTGGAGGGTTGTGACCATAGGATGATTCCAATCAAGTTGGATCGGGTCCTTTGGGGCGAGTTCTATCTTGATCCTGTCCTTCTCGTCGAAATGATTGATGTATCTTGCATCGAACCTTATGAACACGTTGTGTATTCGCGGGGTCTCGACATCGAAGGGTTCCAGGTCCGTAAGGATGGACACGAACTCATCAGCGACCTCCCTCATTCCCTTTCTAGTGTGAACGTCGATGTCCACATCCTCCGAGAACCTAGGTTTATCCAGGTGTCCTGCCCTCACGATTGCGGTACCTCCTTTCAGGACACATCTCTCATCAAGCCTCCGCTCCAGGGCCGAGAGCATCTGGGAGAGGAAGGCGTCCTTCGACAGGAACTTAAGACCGAGGCCAGTACGGGCCGAAATGCTCTGGATCGCCTTCTCATCCATATGCATCCCTCACCCTGGCGTTATCGATTATACCCCATTCCTTGACACGGGTCCCTCGCCTTGCAGCGGACGGGTCCAACCAGATGTTGTTCAGCTTGTCCTCCTTGAGACGTTGTAGCAGCCAATCGGGAGCGTTCCCCGCCCTGGACAGTATGTAACCTGCCCTCTGTCTCAGGCTCTGCGAGCCCAGTTCGTCGAACCAGAACAGCACCTCGTCCCATTCAGGTTCTGAATCCGCTATCGCCCTCACCACCAGGTTGTAACCTCCCGAGCGGTGGGGCTTGTAGATGCAATCAAATATCGTCTTCTCCAGCGTTGATACATAGACCCCCTCGTGGAACACCATTCCCTGAGCCCGTCTACCCATGGCAACGGCATTGATGGTGTACTGACCTATCCCCCTCTCTGCGCTCCGGTCCTGCGTGGCAACCGTAACGATGAACGGCTCGTACTCATGCAGGCCCCAGTGATGCAGTGCACTGAAGAATGCCAGGTATCCGGGATAGATCGCCAAGGCAAGCTTCGCTGGGTCATCAATAACTGGAAGGAACGGCTCTCCGCACCTGAGATAGATACCCCGCTGTAGCCTGTACAGGATTCCCTTGTTGACCAACGAGGAAAAGGCGTTCCGCACCACCTGGGCGGAAATTCCATGCAAGGCACCTATAAGGTAGTCTATCATGATAGGTCCTCGATTCGGCGCGGTTTCCAATATCAGTTGCTCCGTAGGTGAAGCGTAGTAATATTTCTCCATTTAATAACCTATATGGTTATCAACTAGATAATATTTACTACTTCGGTATGAATTGTGTCTCACCAGTAAAAGGACGATGGTCCTGCCATTTCTGAACGATCGCAGGCCCTAGCGGGTGGTCCGGAGGAGACCGTGGGGCAGGGGTCCCCGCAGCACCCTCTCACTGATGTCGCTGGCGTCCCAGGCGTTCCTCATGTAGTTGACGACGATACCCGCGTTCGAGACCTCGCCCACCATCTGGGCCCCGATTATCCTGTCGTCCTCCATCAGCAGCTTCTTGAAGACCCGGTCGCCGGGAGGGTTGAAGACAACGGTCTCGTAATCCCTCCCCTCCTGGTCCGCAAGGAAGCTGGTTAGACCAAGGCTCACCGTAGGCACCTCGAAGAGGTTGACCATGTTGAGCATCTCGGAGCCCTCGTACCACACCTCCTTGCCAGCCATGGCGGCCCCCGCCGTCCTTCCCTGGGCGATGGCGTTGGGCCATATGGCGCCTAGCGTGGGCGAGCCGGTGTGGCGGCTGCGCACCTCCACCACGTCGCCCGCGGCGTAGATGCCCGGGACCGATGTCTGCATGTCGTCCTTGACGAGGATGCCGTGGTGCGTATCGACCCCGGTGCCCTCCATGAACCCGATGTTGGGACGCACGCCGATACCCACCACCACGGTGTCGCACTCGATGCGCTCGTCGCCCACCATAACAGCATTCACCACGCCATCTCGTGAGGGGAGCACCTCCGTCACCTGGGCACCCAGGCGGAAGTCGATGCCCCCCGCCTCCAGATGCACCTTGGCTATCGCGGCAGCGTCCTGGTCGAAGACCCGGGGCAGCACCCACTCGAGCATCTCGACGACGGTCACCTCGCAGCCCAGCTTGGCCAGGGCGACGGCGGCCTCGATGCCCACGAAGCCGGCCCCGATCACCACGCATCGCTTCTTTCCCGTCTCGATCCACTCGCGGATGCCGTGGGAATCGGAGAGGGACGCCAGGAAGTGGACCCCCTCGATGTCTAGACCCGGGACCGGCGGCACGAAGGGCAGAGAGCCGGTGCTCACCAGGAGCTTGTCGTAGGGTATTGAGGACCCGGTGTCCAGGTGGATGCGACGATTGGCAGCGTCCACATCCTTGACCTTGGCGGTGACCTTCTTCGCGTCGTGTAGGAGCAGGTAGTCGGGGTCGCACCGGTCCAGGTGGCACTCGTCCAGCTCCCCGCACAGGGAGAAGGGAAGGGCGCAGAGGGAGTAGGGGAAGCCCTCCTCGGGGGCGACCACGGTGACGCGGGCGGGCTCCGACCCCAGCTCCTCCTCGGTGCGCCTGAGGTGCTCCAGGGCGGCAAGGCCCGCCGCGCCCATACCGAGGATGACGACCTCCATCCGATTGCCTCCCTGGGGGGATGAGCAGGTGGATTGATATAGCTTGCCCGCCGCGCTGGCACCGTCCAAAACGTTAATACGGACAATCACGATTACACCGCGGGCCCTCTGGAGTTGATGGACAGGCTGAACCTGTACTGAACCACGAGGCCGCGCCACCTCGCCATGGCGGTCCGAAAGGTGTGTGGCAGCACCACGAACAACGGGGGAACGACATTGAGCTACGAAGAGGAGATACAGGCCATCGTCGGGGAGGAGAACACCCTCCTGGACGAGGTTGACCGCATTTGCTACTCGAGGGACATGTCGGTCCACGTGGGCATTCCGGACATGGTGGTCCAGGCCACCACCACCGAGCAGGTATCGGAGATCCTGAGGATCGCCTACGAGAACGACATCCCGGTCACCCCGCGCGGGGCGGGCACCAGCGTGACGGGGGCGGCGCTGGCGTGCCACGGGGGCATCACCCTCGACCTGGCCAGGATGAACAAGGTGAAGGAGATCAACAAGGAGGACATGTACGTCGTCGTGGAACCCGGTCTCATCTGCGGCGACCTCAATCACATGCTGGCCCCGGACTACTTCTTCCCCCCCGACCCGGGCAGTTCCAGCATCGCCACCCTGGGCGGCATGGTGTCCACCAACGCCAGCGGCGTGCGCGCCGCCAAGTACGGCACCACCAAGGACTTCGTGATGGGCATGGAGATAGTGTTCATGGGCGGCGAGGTCCTCCGCACCGGCTGCCGTGCTCCCAAGAACTCCTCGGGTTACGACCTGTCACGGCTCTTCGCCACCTCTGAGGGGACATTGGGCGTCATAACCGAGGTAACGCTGCGCATTCTGCCCAACCCACCGTACGCCGCCTTCGCGTCGGCCTGCTTCGACGACCTGCGGGACGCGGGGAGGGCGGTGTCCGATATCTTCAGGCGTGGCATCGAGCTCTCCGCCTGCGAGCTCCTGGACGACATCAGCCTTAAGGTCGTAGAGGAGATGATGGGCATCGACATGCCCGACACCAAGGGTATGCTCCTCATGGAGGTGGACGGACACAAGGAGGCGGTGCTGGACAACATCCACCGCATAGTCGATGTCTGCCGGGAGCACAACGGCAAGCACGTGGAGTGGTCCGACGACCCCGAGGAGCGGGCCCGCGTATGGGCCGCCAGGGGCGGCCTGGTCCCCTCCCTGTCCCGCTACATCCCGGGGCAGCGGCTCATCCCCATCGCCGAGGACTTCGGCGTCCCGATGTCCAAGATCCCCGAGACCATAGAGGCGATCCAGGAGATAGCCGAGCGCCACGGGGTGACCATCGCCACCTTCGGCCACGTGGGCGACGGCAACATCCACTCCACCTTCGTGGCCGACGTCCGCGACCCCTCGGCCTGGCCCAAGATACGTGCGGTGGGCGAGGAATTGCTGGAGATGACCATCCGCATGGGTGGGACCATCAGCGCAGAGCACGGCACCGGCATCGCCAAGTCGTCCTTCCTCAGGAGCGAGATCGGCTCCGGCCTGGACGTGATGAAGCGCATCAAGGACGTGTTCGACCCGAAGGGCCTGATGAACCCGGGCAAGCTGGGCATCGATGAGGAGGCCGACATCTTCGATTACTTCGCCTACAAGAACCTCCTCGAGAATCCCGAGGCGGTCAGGACCCTGGGCGAGGCCGCCGACAACGAGGTGCTGGTCTGCGTCGAGTGCGGATTCTGCCGCGCCGCCTGTCCCATCTTCGCCCAGAAGGGCGTGGAATCGGCCAACGCCAGGGGTTACGTCACCCTGGCGTACGGTCTCATCTCCGGTGAGGTGGAGCCATCTGCGGAGGTAGCGGAGAAGTTCTACCTCTGCGCCGACTGCATGAGATGCACCGCGATGTGTCCGGCCGCGATCAAGGTGTACAAGATCGTGGAGGCGGCCCGGCGGTTCATAGCCGAGGCGGGCTACATGCCCGAGGCGTTCCAGCACGTGCTGGCCAACATAGAGACGGAGGGCAACCCCTTCGGCGACCCCAGGGACAAGCGGACCGAGACGATGCCAGCAGAATCTCGGGGCCTTGTCAAGGAGGGCGACGGCAGGACGCCCGAGGTGCTGGTCTTCTCGGGCTGCGTCAACTCGTACCAGGACATGAGCATGGTCCCGGCCCTCATGGGCATCCTGGACACGGCCCACGTCACCTACGCCATGCTGGGACAGGACGAGGGGTGCTGCGGGTACGTCGCGTTCCTGTCGGGCTCCCCCGAGTTCCAGGACATCGCAAAGGCTACCGCCGAGCGCATCCGGGCAACGGGTGTCGATTACCTGGTCACTCCCTGCGCTGGCTGCTTCAAGGCCTTCCACCAGCTGTACCCCGACAACGATATCGACCTGGGGGTCAAGGTCCTCCACGCCGTCGAGTACATGGACCTCCTCATCGACGAGGGGCGCCTGACCTTCGAAAGGCCCTTCGAGAAGAAGGTCGCATACCACGACCCGTGCGACCTGGGCCGTCACCTGGGCATCTACGAGCCGCCCCGGGAGGTGCTGCTGCGGATACCGGGACTGGAACTCAGGGAGTTCCCCACCAACAGGAAGTTGGCCAAGTGCTGCGGCGGTGGAGGAGGTCTGAAGGTCACCGACGTGGACCTGTCCCGGGACATCGCGTACGACAGGATACTGGAGGCCATCTCGGTGGGCGCCGAGGTGGTGGTGTCCGCCTGCCCATCGTGCAAGGACAACCTGAAGCTGGCGGCAGGACGCGCCCGCAAGGAGGGGAAGGGCAAGCTCCAGGTGATGGACATCATCGAGGTGGTCCACAAGTCGATGGCCCGGTAGGCCCTACTCTATCCCGAACCTCTTGATCAGCTCGTCACGGAGCATCCGGTGGCGTATCTTGCCGGTGGCGGTCCTGGGCATCTCGTCGTTGGTGATGAATGTCACGCCCTTGGGTTTCTTGTAGCCGGCCATCTTGCCCTTGCAGAAGGCCATGATCTCCTCCGGTGTGGCCTCGCGGCCCTCCTTGAGTATCACCGCGGCGTGGACGGCCTCGCCCCACTTGGTGTCCGGGAGACCCACGATGGCCGCCTCCATCACCGCCTCGTGTCCGGCCAGGACCTTCTCCACCTCGGTGGGGTACACGTGCTCGCCCCCGGTTATGATCATGTTGGACTTCCTGTCCACGATGGCGTAGTAGCCGTCCTCGTCGCGGGTCGCCAGGTCGCCAGCGCTGAAGTAGCCCCCGTTCCTGAACGACGCCTTGGTCTTGTCGGGCAGGCCCCAGTACTCGGTGAACATCATAGGGCTCCGGGACCAGATCTCGCCCACCTCACCGACGTCGACCTCGTTGCCGTCCCCGTCGAGGAGCTGGATGACGTCGCTACCGTAGCACTCGCGACCGATGGAGCCCAGCTTCTTGTACTGGTCCTCGGGGCGCAGCGTGGTCACCAGGCCCGCCTCGGTGGAGCCGTAGGCCTCGAACAGGTCGGCGTTGGGGAACATCTCCATCACCTCCATCTTGGTCTCCTTGCGCACGGGCGCCGAGGAGCAGAGCAGGTTCCGGATGGGGTCCATGTTGTACTTGGCCTTCACCTCTGGGGGCAGGTTGAGCATCAGAACGTAGTGGGTGGGGATGAGGGAGGTGAAGGTGATGCCCTCCCGGTCTATGATGCCCAGCACCTCCTCGGGGTCGAACAGGTGGGCCCGGTGGATGTACACCTTGGCCCCGATGTACGTGAACACGAAGGAGTAGAATGTGGAGTTCACGTGGAACAGGGGCATGACTATCATGCACACGTCGTCGTGGCGGTACCCGAACTCCACCTCGTTGATGAAGAAGAACGAGATGTAGGACTCGTGGGACCTGAGGACGCCCTTGGGTCGGCCGGTGGTGCCCGAGGTGTAGAGGAGCAGCCATGGGTCCTTGAGGTCGACCTGGACCTTCGGCTCCTCGGGGGATGCCTGGGCGATTATGTCCTCGTAGCACAGGTAGCCCTCGCAGGGCTCGCCCCCCAGCTTCACGATGTACTGGACCTTCTTCAGGTCGGGCTTGACCTCGTCGGACAGTGCCGTGAACTCGTCGCCCACGAACATGAGCCGGCTACCCGAGTCCTCGGCCACGAACTTGACCTCTTCGCCCACGAACCTGAAGTTGATGGTGGCGCAGATCAGTCCCGCCTTGGCGCAGGCGCCGTAGATCTCCATGTACTCCACGTTGTTGTAGAGCAGAGTGCATATCCGGTCGCCCTTGCGGAGACCCAGGTCGCGCATGGCGTTGGCGAGCCTGTTGCACCTCTCGTTGTACTCCCTGAACGTCATCGAGCGGTTCTCGTCCTTGAGGCACTCCTTGTCACCGAACTTCACCGCGTTGACCCGGAGCATCTCCCCTATGTTGAGCCATGTCATCGTCATTCCCACTGCCCTTCCCCGTCAATGGTATCCCGATTTGGAAGGGCCAGGGAAAGTGCAAAGGCTTAAAGGCTTCGACTCTATTAATCGTTTCTCCCCTGGACCCGGGTGAGGACAGGGGATGTCCATGGAGGGATGTGCATATCGAATGAGCGACCCGCTCAGAAGCGGCAGCCGATCGCAGCGGCCCAGCAGATGAAACGCCTGATGGCGGACCACTTCAAGGGTCTGGACCACAACGCGCGCACCGGAGAGCACAAGGTGGCCTGGTGCACCAGCGTTGGCCCTGCCGAGCTGCTGAGGGCCATGGACTTCGACGTGTACTTCCCGGAGAACCACGGGGCGATGCTGGGGACCACCCGGACCGCCACCGATTGCATCCCCGCGGCCACCGCCGTGGGCTACTCCCCCGAGGTCTGCTCGTACATGACCTCGGACATCGGTGCCCTGATACGAGGCGAGACCCCCCTCAAGAGGGCCTACGGCATCGAGACCGTGCCCAAGCCCGACGTGCTGGTGTACAACACCAACCAGTGCCGGGACGTGCAGGAGTGGTTCCAGTACTTCGGCAGGCACTTCCATGCCCCCGTCCTCGGCGTGGACTCGCCCCGGTCGGTGGTCCACCTCAACGAGGCCATCATCTGGGACGTCCAGTTCCAGCTGGAGGCCCTCGTCCCACACCTGGAGCGGGTCTCCGGCGAGCCCCTGGACAAGGCCAGGCTCTCCGAGACGGTGGAGCTGAGCCTCCTGGCCACGCGCCTGTGGTCGGATGTGCTGGAGACGGCGACCCACTCACCTGCTCCCCTGACCTTCTTCGACGGCACCATCCACATGGGGCCCATGGTCGTGCTTCGGGGCACCCAGGAGGCGGTGGACTACTACGACCTCCTCCTGGCAGAGATGAAGCAGCGGGTGCGCGACGGCGTCGGCGCCGTCGGCGGCGAGCGCCATCGCATCTACTGGGAAGGGATGCCCATCTGGGGTCGTCTCAGGGCCCACTCGGAACTCTTCGCGGGACTGGGATGCGCCGTGGTGGCCTCCACCTACTGCAACAGCTGGATCTTCAACGATTTCGACCCCAGCGACCCCTTCCGGAGCATGGCCATGGCCTACACCGGCATATTCATCGTGAGGTCCGAGGAGGTCAAGGAGAGGTACATCAGGGACATGCTCAAGCGCTTCTCCATCGACGGCATAGTCTTCCACGACTCCAAGACGTGCCCATCCAACTCGAACTCCAGGTACGGCATGCCGCAGCGCATCCAGGAACAGATGGGAGTGCCCGCCCTGGTGGTCGACGGGGACCTGAACGACCTGCGTTGCGTCTCCGACGAGCAGCTGGTGACCAACATCGAGGCCTTCGTAGAGGGCCTGGGGGACTGATGACGTGATGAACGCTCACTATGCGGGGGTGGATGTAGGCTCCACAACGACCAAGGCCGTCATCATCAACGAGGGGGGCATCATGGTCGGGTCCCACATCATGTCCTCCGGCACCGACCTGTCGAAGGCCGCTGGGGTGTGCCTCAAGACCGCCCTCGAGATGGCTGGAGAGCCTGCCCCGTCCACCCTGGTCGCCACGGGCTACGGCCGGTCGAACGTCACTGGTGCCGACAGGGCCGTCACGGAGATCACGTGCCATGGACGGGGAGCGTACCACTCCTTCCCCGAGTCGATAATGGTGGTCGACATAGGTGGCCAGGACACCAAGGTCATCGACCTTGACATGACGGGCCGTCGCGTCGCGTTCCGGATGAACCGGAAGTGCTCGGCGGGAACGGGGGTCTTCCTCGAGGAGATCGCCCGCCGGCTGGAGGTGCCCATCGACCAGCTGGACGAGCTGGCGCGCAGCTCCAAGAAATCGGCACCCCTGAACAGCTACTGCACCGTGTTCGCCTCGACGGAGATGCTCTCCCGGATACGGGCGGGCGAGCCCGTGGAGAACCTGATCCTGGGAGCGTACGAGTCGGTGGTCAGGAGGGTGACCGAGATGGCCCAGCTCCGGGGCACCATCGTCATGACGGGTGGTGTGGTGGCCTTCCATCCCATCGTTGCCGAGATAATGGAGCGCGAGGTCCGGACCAAGGTGAGGGTCCCGCCGGAACCGCAGCTGGTGGGCGCTCTGGGAGCTGCACTGATGGCGAGGGACCTTGCCAAGGAACTGCATACCGAGGAGGATTGAGACATGGCACTGGCCGCTATGGTTGGCGCGGGGCTCACCCGATGGGGAGTCCGGAAGGCGACCTGGAAGGAACTGGTACAGGAGGCGGGAAAGGCCCTCTTCGACAGCGTTGACAACCTCGACCGCAAGGACGTGGACGCCCTCTTCGTGGGAGCCGCCGACCCCGAGCGCTTCGTCTTCCAGGCCCACACGGCCCCCATGGTCGCCGAGCAGCTGGGCATCAGCCCCAGGACCATAATGCGCACCGAGATGGCCTGCGCATCGGGACAGATGGCCATCAAGGCTGCGACCATGCACGTGGCGGCTGGCATGTCCGAGGTGGCCCTGGTCATGGGCGTCGAGAAGATGAACGCCGCGCCCATGGCAGAGAGCCAGACGAGCATGGCCTGCGTCCTCGACAGGGAGTGGGACGGCGTCCAGGGCGGCTCGGCACCGCCCTTCTTCGCCATGGTGGCCCAGCGTCACATGCACGAGCACGGCACCACCCGCGAGCAGATGGCAATGGTCTCGAGGAAGAACCACCACTTCTCCACCACCAACCCGTACGCACACTTCCAGAAGGAGTTCACCATCGAGAAGGTCATGGGCTCCCCCGTGGTCGCCCCTCCCCTCACCCTCCTGGACTGCTCCGGCATCACCGATGGTGCCGCTGCGGCCCTCATCACATCACCCGAGAGGGCGCGGGAGTTCACCGACCAGGCCGCCTTCGTCAAGGGCTTCGGTCAGGGGGTCTGGGGGAACAACGTGTCGAACCTTGGGGACATCACCAAGTGGCCTCCCCTGACGATGGCGGCCGAGGTGGCCTACCGGTCGGCCCGCATCGGACCCGACGACCTGGACTTCGCAGAGCTGCACGACTGCTTCACCATCTCCGAGATCATCGAGTACGAGGCCCTGGGCCTCTGCCCGCGGGGCGAGGGTGGCAAGTTCGTCGAGGAGGGACAGTCCGACATGGGTGGAAAGGTGCCCTGCAACACCCGGGGAGGTCTCCTCGGGACGGGCCATCCCCTGGGCGCCACCGGGGTGGGTCAGGCGATCGAGGTGCTGTGGCAGTTCCAGTCCAAGGTGCCCGAGGAGAGACACGTGGATGGCGCCGAGGTGGCCCTGTGCCACAACCTATCTGGCGCTGCCAACGCCCACCACATCGTCATCTACGGGAGGGACGCCTGATGGTTGACATCGACGGCGTGCCCTACATCCTTGACTTCCTTCCCAAGGAGGGGCCCGACGACACCCGCATCCACCAGTTCTACGAGCACCTTCGGGAGGGCAGGCTCACCACCACCCGATGCTCGTCGTGTGGTGAGATACTTTGGCAGCCCAGGGTGGTCTGCCCCCACTGCAACGCCGACGAGATGGAGTGGATCGACCTGCCCACGGAGGGCACGATCTACGCCCACACCGCCATGGTGCTGGGCGCACCCCTGGGCTTCGAGAAGGACCTGCCCTTCGTGATTGCCATCGTGAGATTGGACATGGGTGATGACGGGCACATGGACCTGTTCACACGGGTGGACGACGCCAAGTACGAGGACCTGGCCATCGGGGACAGGTTGTGGTTCAAGACCCACGAGTGCGGTGACGGCAGGGTGTTCTTCCGGTTCACTACAGTACCACCGGATTGAGCATGGGATCCGTCCATCGTGCCGATCGAAAGGAGGTGCAAGTGTATGTCGGAACGTGAGGAGATCATCGCCAGGATCGAGGAGCTCCAGGTGCGCCTGAAGGAGCTGAACGACAGCATCCCTGCCCATTCCTCGACGATCTATCACATAGCACAGATCGAGGAGGTCGAAGATGAGCTAGAGGCCCTTGAAAGGGAACTGGCCACCATCAACTGACCTCTTTCTCTGTTGTTGGTTCCGTTGGTCCCTTTGCACTTCCACGTTCATTCTTTAGCTTCTCCAACTTCTCTTCGAGCTCGTGAATACGAGCATGAAGAGCCTCGTTGCGTCCTGCGACCTTCTCGGCGAGCCTTGCCTGCCTCTTCTCGATCACGTTCACTCCGATGATGCTGATGGCAGTCACGAAGATGGTGACCCCTATGAGGACGTATAATGCGACCACTACACGTTGGAAGCCAGTCTCAGGCGTCACGTCGCCGTAACCGACCGTCGTCAGGGTGACCACTGAGAAATAGAACGCCTCCTCCCAGGTCAGATCCATCAGTCGTTTGAACATAAACGTCCCGATGATTATCAGCGCAGCTCCCATTCCGACGGCGACGGATACCTGGCCCCTCACACGCCCAAGTTCTTTTGTGAACGAACCCATCATAACCGCATTCCTCCCAGTCCACGAACATCCATGGCATGCACCGATTGTTCTATCTAGCTTTCGCTGACCACTATGGAAATGACCGACCCGGGTGGGTCGGTGCTAGATCTGCTGCTCCTTCCTTGCCATGAAGCCCGCTATCACGAGCAGGATGCCGAACAGGGCGGCGAAGAGGCCGACGATGAAGACGATGCTCAGGATGGTCGCCTCGGGCCAGGCGAAGGCTATGATACCGAAGGCGAGGCCTACGATGCCGAAGACGGCGTGGGCTCCCTTGCCCGCCACTTCCTGGTCCTTCCGGGTCTTGATGGCCCAGACCAGGTTGATCATACCGACGACGATTGCCCATATGGCGAACAGCCACAGCACCAGCTTGGCGGTGATGTCGGGCCACACCAGGATGGCCGCGCCGATGATGAGGCTGACGATACCACCTATCAGCAGCAGCACCCACATCGAGTCCTCTGCCTTGATGGCGAACGACCCGATGATCAGGAATATGCCCTCGACCAGCAGTATGGCGCCGAACAGCAGTATGATGATGCCGATGGTGATGTCCGGGTACACCATGGCGATGATGCCCATGATCATTATCAGGATACCACCGATGACCATCTCCCACCAGGGCCTGGCCAGTATCTTCTTGTCAATATCCTTCGCTCTTGCGAGATCCGCTGCAGTGTGTTCCTTCTCCCCTCCCATATGAGTCTCCTCCTTGATGGTTCTCCTTAAAGTTTACTTGACCTTATTTCTTTCGTTCCTTGCAGGGTCCATTCTCATGCTCCATCTCACTTGTTCCTGGACATGAGGCCCATCACCATCAGCTGGATGCCGAAGAAGATGGCGAAGAACCCGATGATTATCAATAGTGTAAGGGCGGTGGCCTCGGGCCACAGGAAGGCCATGAGGCCGAAGATGACGGCGATGAGGCCACCCACGAACATGAGGCCACGGCGCGCGCCGTCGCCATCGTGGGCCTTGGCCGCATAGACCATCTGGGTGACACCGATGACGATGGCCCAGGCACCTATCAACCACAGGAGCGCCACGGCGGTGATGTCCGGCCAAGAGATAGCGATGATGCCTATCAACAGACTGAACAGGCCGCTTATGAAGACCAGGGACCACTTGGGGTCCTCCGCCTTCATCTTGAGGGCTCCCACCATCTGGAAGATGCCCTCCACGAAGATGAACACGCCGAAGACCAGGACCAGGGTCAACAGGCTGATGCCGGGCCACGCGATGGCCACGATACCGAAGACCATGATGAAGAGGCCACGGAGGACCATCTCCCACCAGGGCCTGCTCATCAGGTATACCCGGGCTACTTTGATGGGGTCTCGGACTGTAGGCTCATCAGATGCCTCGGCCATAAGATCTATCCTCCCGTAAAACCCCCGAGAACCCACACTATATTTATAATTTCCCCGTATATCTTAGGTTATCCTGAATTACACATTCTTTCGTCTGCAACGGCAGATGGTGTAGATATCCCCTTCCAAACATTGATTTATCACCCGCCCCATCCACGGGTCCCATTCCAGGGGAGGGTGCAGAAAGATGATACCGAGCGATATCAAGAAGATATGCGTGCTGGGCGCGGGGACCATGGGCGCGGGAATAGCCCAGAGGGCGGCCCAGTCGGGGTTCCAGGTGGCTCTCCGTGACATCGAGGAGCGCTTCGTCCAGGGTGGCCTTGACAGCATAAGGAAGACCCTCGAGGAGGGAGTGCGCAGGAAGAAGGTGACCCAGGAGCAGGCCGACTCCATCCAGGCAGCCGTTCACGGTACCACCGACATGGCGGAGGCCGTGGAGGGAGCCCAGCTGGTCATCGAGGCCATCTTCGAGGACATGGAGGTCAAGCGACAGGTCTTCGAGGAGGTGGACGGGCTCTGCCCGCCCGAGACCATCGTGGTGAGCAACACCTCCTCCCTGAGCATCACCGAGATGGCGAAGGCCACCTCCAGGGAACCCAACTTTGCGGGCCTTCACTACTTCTTCCCCTCGGCCATCAACCGCCTCATCGAGGTGATATCGGGGGACGGGACCTCGGGGGAGACCATGGACCTGCTCATGGACCTGGCCCGCATCATGGGCAAGGTCCCCATCAAGTGCAAGGACTCGCCGGGCTTCATCGTGAACCGGTTCTTCGTCCCGTACCTCAACGAGGCGTGCCGCCTGGTGGACGAGGGCGTGGCCGACGTGCCCACCGTGGACGCGGCCGCCTGCGAGGCCTTCGGCATCGGCATGGGACCCTTCGCCCTCATGAACGCCACCGGCATCCCCATCGCGTACCATTCACAGTGCTCCCTCCACGACGCCCTGGGCGAGGCCTACGCGCCCTCCGCCCTCCTCAAGCGACAGTTCGAGGCCGAGGAGCAGTGGGACCTGGAGGGGGACGTGGCAGGCGAGGCCAAGGAGACCGCGATGAAACGCCTCACGGGCGTGGCCTTCGCAGTGGCCGCCCAGCTGGTAGAGGAGGAGGTGTGCACTCCCGAGGACGCGGACCTGGGAGCCACCATAGGCCTCAGGTGGGCCAAGGGCCCCTTCGCGATGATGAACGAGATCGGCACCAAGGAGGCCAGGTACCTGGTGGGCGCATGGCTGCAGAGCCTTCCCGAGGGCGCCCGGTTCCCCGTCCCCAAACCCCTGGAGGAACTGGCATCCCATGATTCTTGCTGGCCCATCTCCACCGTGGTGGTCGAGACGGACGGCCCCGTGGCCATCCTGCGCGTCAGCAGGCCAGCCGCCATGAATGCCCTCAACACCGACGTCCTTGAGGACCTGGGGTGCGCCCTGGAGGAGGTGGAGGCCGACCCGGCAGTCCGCGTCATCGTCCTTACCGGAGAGGGCAACGCCTTCGTGGCGGGCGCAGACATCAAGGAGATGATCACCAAGACGCCCCTGGAGGCTCGCGCCTTCACACAGCTGGGGCACCGCGTGTTCCGCCGCATAGAGGAGATGGACACCATAGTCATCGCCGCCATAAACGGCTACGCCCTGGGAGGCGGCATGGAGATGGCCCTCGCGTGCGATATAATCCTGGCATCGGAGAAGGCCAGGATGGGCCTGCCCGAGGTGGGTCTGGGCATCCATCCAGGCTTCGGGGGGACCCAGAGGCTTCCACGGCTGGTGGGCAGATGGAAGGCGAAGGAGCTCATCCTGACCGCCGGACAGCTCTCGGCAAAGGAGGCCAAGGAGATCGGCATGGTCAACGAGGTGTACCCCGCAGACAGGCTCCTGGAGGAGGCCAAGAGGATGGCCCGCAGGATCGCCTCGATGGGGCCCGTGGCCGTCAAGCTGGCGAAGCACGCCGTCAACAGGGGTGTTGAGATCGACCTGGACACCGCCCTCAACTACGAGGTGGAATCCGTGAGCCTCTGCTTCGCCTCCGACGACCGCGTGGAGGGGCTTCAGGCCTTCGTCGACCGGCGGAAGCCGGAGTTCAAGGGCAGGTAGGTGCCCCATGGCCCGCCCCATCGACGTGCACGCCCACCTCTACTGCGCCGAGGCCCTGGAGGCCTACGGAGAACCCTACAGGGCGGCGGGGCGCTACTTCGGCAGGTCGAAGGCCGCCCACCACCACGAAAACCCCGAGGAGCCCATCCCGGTGGAGGACACCGCCCTCCTTTACCGCGCCCTGGGCATCGACAAGGCCATCATCCTCAACCTGGAGGCCCAGACGGCCCACGGATGCGGCCTGGACAACATGCGCGCCCTGGAGCTGTGCTCCCCCTACGACGACGTGCTCAGGGTCTTCGCCGCCGTGGACCCCCACAGGGGAGAGGTGGCCGCCGCCGAGCTTCAGCGCGCCGTGGATGCGGGTTGCATAGGCCTCAAGCTGCATCCGGGGTACCAGGACTTCTTCCCCGACGACCTCCCGTCGGCCAGGGCGGTCTACCGGATGGCCCAGGACCTGGGCGTTCCCATCCTGTTCCACCAGGGCACGACCCGGCTCCAGCCCGCGTACATCAGGCCCTGCCGGCCGGTCCACCTTGACAAGGTTGCCGTGGACTTCCCCGACCTCCGGATAGTGCTCTCCCACGTGGGATACCCGTGGGTCGACGAGGCGGTCCAGGTGGCCTGGCGCAATCCCAACGTATTCATCGACCTTGCCGGTATCCTCCCCCGGTACTACCCTCCCCAGGTGTGGCACTACCTCCAGATGCGGGACCTCCGGGACCGTGTGCTCTTCGGCTCCGATTACCCGATGCTGAGGCCCGACGCGTGGCTGGAGGCCTGGGAGGGGTTCGACACCTACTTCTGCCCCCTTTGCAACCGGGAGGAGAGGATGGACCCCACCTTCAAGGAGGCTGTGGTTTCCGAGAACGCCAGCAGGATGCTGGGCGACCTGCTGCAATAGCCCCTATGGGTATTCGCTCCTCCCCTTCATCGGGCACCTGTCGAGGCACCGACCTGTACCACCTCTTGCACGATGAGAAATCAATAGCCCCAAAGCTTCAGGGACCTCTTCGGCCTAGAAGATCCACTGGGGAACGGTCCCGATGGCCACAAGGGTCCCGTCGAGGTACATCCTCACCGACGCCCGCTGGTACTCCTCGGTCATCCCGAAGATGTGGACCCTGTCGAAGTTCGACAGGAGGCCATCCCCGTTCATGTCCCTGAGGACCACGTGGGCATCCTCCAGCTGGGCCAGGTCCTCTCCCAGCACATCGAAGGAGAGATTGGAGGGAAGGACATCGAAGGGGATGCCAAGGTGTGTTATGCTGAAGTCAGTGTCCCACTTGGACCCGTTGGCATCCACGGGATAGTTCCAGTAGAGGAACATCGAATAGATGAGGGGGTCGTTCACGTCCCACGAGATGCCCTCGCCGGCCACGTACGTCCCGTCCAAGTAAACCTCCAGGTCAGAGCCGTTGAGGTCATCTGTCATGTTGGAAACCAAGAGCACGTCCCCCATGCTCGCGTTGCCGTCGCCATCCATGTCGTGGAAGGTGAAGTTCACATCCGTGCGAACAGCGTCACCCTCCTCGATGACGGCGAAGGTGAGGTTATCCAGGGGGTAGACCGTCTCACCCCTTATCCCCTCAACGAGGAACTCCGTCGTCCAGAAGGGGAGCGTCTGGGAGGTGTTCATCTGCTCGAGATCTATCGTGTCGGGTGGTATGACATCCGGTCCATCGTGGAAACCGTTGCGGGGCATATCGATCAGGCCCAAGGATATGGCAACGAAGCCTGCGATGAAGACCAGGACAAGGCTCGCCACGACCAAGATGGTAAGCTCGCGGTCATCCAAAATACCATCCACCCTTCAACCATATCACCCTGTTGGGCGAAATAGTTTAAGGTTTCTGATTGGTTTGGATTTGCCCTTCTCCCACCAACCAGCCCATCGAACCGGGTCACCTGTCCTTCCACTCGGGCGTGCGCTTGTCCAGGAAGGCTGCCAGACCCTCGTGGGCATCCTCGGTCTCCATGAGTTCGTCCAGGTAGAGCCTCTCTACCGCCGAGATCGCCTCGTCGAAGGGTCGTCCAATGGACCCCGTGACCGAGCGCTTGGTCAGCTGGAGAACGGGGGCGCTGAGGCCGGCCAGCTTGGCCACGAACTCGTCCACCTTGGCATCGAACTCCTCGAAGGGGTAGACATGGTTCACGATGCCGATGCGATGGGCCTCGTCGGCCCTGATGATGTCCCCGGTGAGCACCAGCTCCAGGGCCTTGCCCCGTCCCGTCAGGTGTGGGAGGACCACCGCCGCGATGGGCGGGAGGACGCCCACCTGGATCTCGGGCTGGCCGAACTTGGCCTTCTCGGAGGCAAGGATGATGTCGGCGAAGATGGCCACCTCGCAGCCGCCACCCAGGGCGGCCCCCTTGACGGCAGCCACGATGGGCGCGTTGATGGCCCTCATGTGGTGGAAGATGTCGTGGAACACCCGGATCATCTCGCCCACCTTGTCCTCGGTGTGGTCCGAGATGTCCACGCCGGCGGAGAAGGCCTTGTTATCGGCCCGGATGACCAGCGCCTTGAGGGTCTTGTCCCCCTCCAGCCCCTCGAGGGCCTCGTTCATCTCCTCCATCATTGCTATATCGAGGACGTTGAGCGGTGGCTTGTCCAGGGTCAGGGTGGCGATGCCACCCTCCCTCTCGAGCCTGATGTTCTCATAGTTGACCATTTCCTTCACCCCGCATTCCGCACCGGAGAAGGGCCGGGGGAGCTGAAATAATTTCTCCACATCTACTCGGGCTTGATCCGGATATGGTCGGTCTCCCCGAAGAGAATCGGTATGTCGATACCAAGACGCGAATAGACCTCCCTGGGGATGCCGATGTCCGCGATCCACAGCTGGTCCACCGCCTCGACCATGTTCTCCTTGGGTAGCCCCAGGGTGAGGACGACGGAGCGCCTGAATGCCGTTGGGTAGAAGATGCCAGTCTCCAGGTCCAGGCCCGATGGCACATCCAGGGAGACCACCGGGGCCCGCAGGACGAGGGCCTCCGATAGCAGCTCGTCGATCCTGCCTCGCGGGGGCCCTACGGCGTTGTACCCGAGGAGGGCGTCCACCAGGACCTCGGCCCTGTGGCCGACGTGACCGTGCTCGGGGACGCCCATGGCACGGAGGGCCGACAGTTGTCTGGCGGGGACATCCCCCAGCTCCTCCGTGGCTAGGACCACGTCGACCTCCAGACCCTTGTTGTGCAGGTACCTGGCGGCCACGAGGCCGCCTCCACCGTTGTTCCCCTTGCCAACCAGCACTGACACCTTCGGGCCACCGTGGAGCTCGATGACCAGCTCGGCCAGGATCCGTCCCGCGTTCTCCATCATCTGGGGGAGGGAGATGGCGAACTCCTCGATCATCAACCGGTCGACCTCTCGCATCTGCTCGACGGTGACCGAGGGTATCTCCATGTCAACCCTCCGAGGAAGCGGGTGCGGCCTCCGGCTCCGTAGATCCGGGTGGTTTCCTCACGGTGAGGGCCAGGAAGGCCGGGAGGACCACCACGGCGGCGATGAAGGCCATGACGATCTTGATGGCGGTGATGACGAGGATCACTGCCACGAAAGCCTCCGCCCGTTTTGATAGGACGTATTTGTTTAGCATGACACTCCGTGTCAATGCCCAGATTCTTCATTAGAAATCTCCTCCCATTATCTCGGCCAGTGGAATTCGTACCGAAAAGTATTTATATACATGTATATACT
>CBDUQW010000029.1:0-36996 GCA_965369625.1 uncultured Thermoplasmata archaeon
CTATTTCTGTTGGCCCCATTGAATCGACTCAGCAACGACTTCTGGACAGTCCCGCCACAGGGTGGTCCTTGCCGATCTACCAGCTTCCCCCCCCTGGTCAACAAGGTTCATATAGCCTCCCACCGGTATTGATGCCGATACCGTGGAGGATGTCGTCGAGTCCGGGTTCTTCGGCCGCTGGGATGCCATGCCAGTGCGCTACCGGTACATGGTGTTCGCGTTCATGCTGTTCATCGCCGGCCTTGCAGCTGGCGCCACCGACAGCCGGTGGGCCACCCCTGCCTGGGTACTGGCGACCATGGGCGGCGCCTTCATCTGCATCTACGCCTTCCCGTCGGTCTGGCGCTACGTCTTCTACCTGGGCCTGGTCTACATCCTCATCGCCCTGGGCACCGTCCCGGTGGTGATGTACGTCGACGCGGCCCCCTTCTTCATCGGCTGGGCCTTTGTCCTCCACGCCCTGGCCCTCCTGGTCGCCTTCAACCTGCTCAAGGACGTGTGGATGAGCCGCAAGGCGTACCACATAGCCGCCATGGGCGAGGGCAAGGAGGCCCCCTACGTGCCCATCGGCCTGTGGACCTTGGCCCTGGCCGGCTTCATGGTGATGGCCACGCTCTCCATGATCACCTTCGGCATGTGGGCCCTGGATACGGCCTCCCTCGCCCCCTACGCCGTCTGCGAGCTCCTCCTCATCACCCTACTGATGTACCTCCTCGAGATCCCCGAGCAGGCCTTCGGCGGCAAGGGCGCCGACTTCGTCCCCAAGATATCCATCGCCGACCTGACCTCGGGGACCAAGAAGGTGGCCAAGAAGCTGGTCAGGCGCACCAAGCCCGCCAAGAAGCCATCCAAGACGGCGGCCATAGCCGCCGTCTCGCTGAGGCCCAAGCAGCTGGCGGGGGGGGCGCTGGAATGTCCCGCGTGCGGTTCCGAGCTGGCCATCGACGAGCGCAGGTGCCCTGATTGCTACCGGGAGAACGAGTTCGCGTGGTGCCCCGTCAGCGAGCACTACATCATCCCCTGCCCTGCCTGCGGCAGGCCCACGGTGTACGGCGAGGAGAACTGCAGCCACTGCGGTCACGGCCTCACCGCGGACTACAAGTGCCCCAACTGCCTCAAGGCGAGCCCCCTCCAGCGGTGGGAGCGGGCGTGAGACCGCTGCGCGATGTCGTCGGCGACCTCATCTGGCAGGTCCAACCTGGAACGGTCACGACCTACGGCGACGTGGCCAGGGCCCTGGGTGACATCGTGGCCGCCAGGGCCGTCGCCGCCATGACCATCGACGACCTGGACCCCGACGAGTTCCCCACCCACCGCGTGGTGCGCAAGGACGGCACCCTGGGCAACCACCCCCTGGGGGAGGCGGAGAAGGCCCGTCGCCTCGCCGGGGAGGGCATAGCCGTGGAGGACGGCAGGGTGGAGGGCATGGCCGACCTCCGGCAGATGTTCTTCCGGTCTGACCTGCCTCTCAAGGACCTCCGGAAGCAGCAGACCGCCCTGGGGGAGCGCCTCAACCTGGGTCCCCTGGGCACATCGCCCCGCACGATCCTCGGGGTCGACGTGGCCTACACGAGGGACGGCCAGGCCTTCGCCTCGGCCATCGCCGTGGACGCGCTGACCCTCAAGATCACCGAGACCCGTTTCCACAGGTCGGAGGTGACCTTCCCCTACATACCCACCTACCTGGCCTTCCGGGAGATGCCCGCCATCGAGGCCGTGCTGGAGGAGATGGACCTGGAAGGCGCCCTGCTGATGGTGGACGGCCAGGGCATCCTCCACCCCCGGGGCTTCGGCATCGCCTGCCACATCGGCGTGTCCCTGGGCATCCCGACGGTGGGCGTGGCGAAGCGCATGCTGACGGGGAGCTACGACAGGGCCGCCCTGCGCCAGCGGGAGCAGGCCGCGGTGATGGTCGAGGGCGAGCACAGGGGATGGGTCCTGGCCCCCGGGGGCAGGGAGAAGAGGGCGGTGTTCGTGTCGCCGGGGCACATGGTCAGCGTGGAGGACGCGCTCAGGCTGGTCAAGGGTTCCTTGGGAAGGCGCCAACCCCGGCCCCTGGAATTGGCCCATTCGGCCGCTACCGCGGCCAGGAGGGAGTGGGACGATCACTCGACGATGTCCAGCTGACCGTGGAGGCCAGCCGAGACCTGCAGCTCGTCCCGGAAGGTGCGTGCCCACCCGTTGGTGATGCGGATGCGCGCGCCCTCGGAGACCCGCTCGATCTCGCCGTTCCACAGCGAGATGCGGACCTTGTCGCCCTTCTCGTCCTCTGCCCAGGCGTCGCACACCTTGGACTGGCGACCGTACTTGGTGATGATCTCCCGGGGCTCCTGGATCTCCACGATCCGCAGCTCCAGATTGTCGATGGCTTGATTCGGGCGAACATCGGCGACATACATGGGGCTCGTCGACGGTCACGCCCTCCCCCTATTTGATGATTTCGGCACAAGTCGGCGGAAGGCGAACGAGGCCCCGGGCCATCGAAAGGCCTTTATCAAACAGCCACAATTCCCCCCGTGCCGGGCCCATTGAGGCGGCCCAGGTCGTGGCGTCATGAACGTGATGGAGTACGCAGCCAAGGAGATCTTCGAGCAGTACGGAATCCCCACCCCGGACGGTTACACAGTAACCTCCCCCGACGAGGTCCAGGAGGTCCTATTCCCCGTCGTCGTCAAGGCCCAGGTGCAGACCGGTGGCCGCGGGAAGGCGGGGGGCATCAAGTTCGCCAGCACCACCGAGGAGGCCAAGCGGGTGGCCGGGGAGATCCTCGGGATGGACATCAAGGGACACACCGTGAGAAGGCTCCTCATCGAGCGCCGGCTCAACGTCGACAAGGAGCTCTACATGGGCATCGTGGTGGACCGGTCGGCGAGGAAGCTCCGGTGCCTCGCCTCGGCCTCGGGTGGCATGGACATCGAGTCCGTCCCCAAGGACGGATTGTTCTCCTACCCCTTCGACCTGGAGGAGTTCCTCACTGAGGAGGCCTTGGACAAGATGATCGAGATGCTGGGCCTGTGCGGCATCCACAACGACACCACCGCCGAGATGGCACGCCGCCTCTACCAGCTGTTCACCGAGAAGGATGCGACGCTGGTGGAGATAAACCCCCTGGTCATCACCCACGAGGGGGAGCTCATCGCCGCCGACGCCAAGCTGGTCATCGACAACGACGCCCTCTGGCGCCACCCCGAGCTGCCCGCCCCCGAGGACGAGTTCACGCCCCTGGAGCAGCGGGCCCGGGCCGACGGCATCGCCTTCGTCCAGCTGGGCGGCGACATCGGCGTCATCGCCAACGGTGCAGGCCTCACCATGGCCACCCTGGACGCCCTCCGTTCGGTGGGAGGCGACGGCGGCGTGTTCCTGGACCTGGGAGGGACCGACGACCCCGAGCAGGTCAAGAAGGCCTTCCGCCTCATGAAGGACGCCGAGCCCAGGGTCATCCTGCTCCACATCTTCGGCGGCATCACCAAGTGCGACACCGTCGCCATCGGCATCCGCGACGTGCTCGAGGAGGAGTGCATCCCGGCCCCCGTGGTGGCCCGCATCAAGGGCCGCAACGAGGACCTGGCCCGCCAGATACTCAAGGACGCGGGGCTCATCGCCGCCAAGAGCCTCCAGGAGGCTGCGAGGAAGGCCACCGAGGTCGAGGGAGGGGAGTGCTGATGGCCATCCTCGTCGACCACGACAACAAGGTCCTGGTGCAGGGCATCACCGGTCACCAGGGCCAGTACCACACCCGGGCGATGCTGGACTTCGGCACCAACGTGGTGGGCGGCGTGACCCCTGGCAAGGGCGGCCAGGAGGTCCACGGCAAGCCCGTGTTCAACACCATGGGAGAGGCCGTCGACGCCACGGGCGCCAACTCCACCTGCGTCCTGGTGCCCCGCAAGTTCGCCCTGGGGGCCGTCATGGACGCCATCGAGGCGGGCATCGGCCTCCACGTGGTCATCACCGAGCACATCCCCGTCCACGACGTGATGAGGTTCGTCAAGGCCGCCATCGACGCGGACCAGCGGGTCATCGGGCCCAACTGCCCCGGCGTGGCCAGCCCCGGGAAGGGCAAGATCGGCATCCTGCCCGACAACATCTTCAAGCAGGGCAAGGTGGGCGTGGTCTCAAGGAGCGGCACCCTGACGTACGAGATCGTCAACAGCATCACGGAGTACGGCCTGGGCCAGAGCACCTGCGTGGGCCTGGGTGGCGACCCCATCACCGGCACCAGCTTCATCGACACCCTGGAGATGTTCGAGGCCGATCCCGGGACCAAGCAGATGGTCCTGGTGGGCGAGATCGGGGGCTCCGCAGAGGAGGAGGCCGCCGCATACGTGAAGGACAACGTCAGCAAGCCCGTCTTCGCCTACATCGCGGGCCGCAGCGCACCCCCGGGCAAGACCATGGGCCATGCTGGCGCCATCATATCGGGCTCCAAGGGCGACGCCGCTTCCAAGGTCGCGGCCCTGGAGGCGGCCGGCATCGCCGTTGCCGAGTGGCCCGTGGACATCCCCAGGCTCATCCTGGGTGAGATGTGAGGGCCTAGTCCCCATCGTCGGGAGGCCGCGGTATCATGGACTCCAGCTCCGCCACCGTCGGCTCGTGGTCCAGGTACTCGTCGTCCTCGTCGCCCAGGTCCTCCTCCAATTCCGAGATTATCTCCTCGGCCGTCTGCTCGGGCTCCTCCTCCTCGAGGGGCTCCTCTTCCGAGGGCTCCGCCTTCCGCTTCCCCCCGGAACCTATCCTGTAGTAGCCGGTGACGTGGCCTGCCAGGACGCCCAGGGTCGCTATGAACAGGATCAGGGCGATAGCGATGAGGTATTCCGTCCAGGGGGTCTGCTCGTCCTCATCCTCGGCGGGCGAGATCACGGCAACCGCCTGTCCCGTAACACGGATATCCTGGCCGAACCTATTGTATATCTTGTAGTACCAGCCATCGCCTGTCCATATCACACTGCCTTGCCTGGTATCATTGACCCTGATGGTGTAATTCCCCTCCTCGAGGTAGATGTGGTGGAGGGTCAGGTTTAACGATTCGTTCTCCTCGAACTCGTAGTCCCATCTATCAAGGGCGCTCCCGTCTCCCCAGTCCACGCTGAAATTGCCCGCTGTGCGACCGACGAAGGTCAGCTCGATGGGCAGCTCCAGCTCCTCACCGGCCACACCGTTCAAGGTGGGGGGCATCCGGATGAAGCGCAGCGACCAGTTGGCGCCAGTGAGGTCCACGAATATGGGACCGGCCCTGAAGGAATCCTCGCCCGACACGTAGTCGACCCAAAGTCTGTACTCACCGGAGGAAAGGTCAGCGAAGAGGTAGCTAGGAGCCTCCTGCCCCTGACCGACATCCACGACGCCCGTGATTGGTTTGGTGTAACCGGCGATCGGTACCTTGATGAGGCTGGGGACGTAATGTGCTCCCGTGCCAACGATCAGAGGCTGCCACTCTCGCCACTGGAGCTCGATGGCGCTGAGCAGGTTGGACCTGGCATAGACCTCGGCGAAGTGGAGCGGGTCATCCTCCGGGTAGGTATCAGTCCTCAGCTCGAGAACGACCTCGGCCACGTTGGACCGGTAGGTGTCCCCGTTGATGTTCACGGTCACCAGGACGGCGTACATGGTGGCCCCCGGCGGGATCCGCATCGTGAGGTTGTCCACGTAGAACAGGTCGACGACCTGGTATGGGTGGTTCTCAGTGACGATATCCTCAGGGTCTGGCAAGTGCGAAATGTAAAGCCTGTACTCCTCGAAGTACCTGGTGGATTCCCAGGTGGTCCACTCGAACCGCGCGGCGTTGAAGTCCACGTCGGTCACCGTCAGCAGGGCCTTCGCCGGGATGGCGTCCTCCACCGAGACCTCCAGCGTACGTTCCCTGTGGAGCTGGCCGTCGGAGGCGTTGAGGATGATGACGTACACGCCCTCCTCCTGCCACGCGTGCTCCACCACGGCGCCCGAGCCGGAGGTCCCGTCCCCGAAGTCCCATGTGAAGGTTATCTCGTCCTCGTTGTGGTCCCAGCTGGCCGAGGCGTCGAAGGTCATGGGGACCGACACGTTGGTGAAGAACCCGTACTCCACCTCGATGAAGGGCGCCAGCTGGCGCTCCTTGATGATCACGGTCAGCCCGATGCCGACGGTGGAGTTGCCGCCCATGGCCGTCACCGCGAAGTTGCGCGGCCCCACCGGGTTGTCCAGTATCGTGGCCACATCGATCCGGAAGGTCATGTTGGACAGGGCAGGGACGTGGATGTCCTCCACGGGGAGCGTCAGTGAGAAATCGATGGTGCCCGGGTATGCGTTGACAGAGATGTCGTACACGTCGTCCCGGTTGCCCAGGTTCTCGATGGTCAGATCGAACCATCCCGTTCCTTCTTGATGGATCTCGAGCACCGAATGCTCGGCCGTCAGCTTGGATTCGTGGTGCTCCGCCAGTACGGTGAACTCGGTGCTCCACCCATTGTTGGACTCGTTAGACTCCGGCACTTCCTGATAAACATCCGCGACGAACTCGATCTCGTGGGTACCGGCGACCGCCACCCAAAGATCGCCTCCGAGGTTCCTGCGCTGCCCTGCATCCAGCTCGAGGTCGAATTCCGGCCCCATCTCGTCGTCGATGAAGAGGGCTATCTTGAACTCCCCCGTCGGGGTGCTGCCGTTGTTGGCAACGAACATATCGAAGGTCACACTCTGCCCCTCGAAGACACCTTCCAGGGGCCAGATGTCGACGCGTTCGATGACGATGTCCGATGCATCCTCCTCGAACATCTCGTACGCGTCGAGGTAGACCGAGGTCCACAGGTTGGTCAGGTTCCACATCCCGGCGACCAGGTTCTCCTGGGTCAGGTTCCAAAGGTCCTCGTCGTAGCCCCGGGCACCGTTGAAGGAGACGCCCGAGTCCCAGTTGGCCACGAAGGTCTCCAGCATGAGCACGTAGGTCGAGCCCAGGGTGACGGTGTTATTGTCGATGTCGTCGAACTGGACATCGGGTCCGTTGCGGCCGTTGACGAACTCGGCCAGCTCGCGCACGACCTGGGCCGGGTCCGAGACCCGCTCCACCCGGGGCAGCGGGTTGCTCATTAGGTCCACGTGGGCGTGGCGGAGGGCCCCGTCGGTCCACGTCCGCGCCTCGTAGTAGCTGTGGTAGGTGGCCCCCTGGGGGTCGTGGTCGGGCGGGTTGCTGTGGTCCAGCCGCGTCCAGTCGGTGTGGCCGAACTGGGTGACGTCCATGACGTAGTGGGCCATCAGACCCGCGTAGTAGGCCGCGTGGTGCTGGTCGCTGTCGTACCTGACCGAGCCGTTCATCAACCAGTTGTAGATGTGGTCACGGGTCTGGTTGTACAGCTGCGACACCCGCCGCGCCGCGTCCCCCTCGGGCGGGTCCCACCAGGACCGGGGATGGAGGTTCAGGGTGTGGTTGTCCCAGTCCCTCCAGTACGAGTCGGGGTCGTCGGTGTACGCGTTGATGTTGTCCGTCGAGGTTGGCCCCTTCAGGTCGTTGGCGCTGTCATAGGAGTAGGCGTAGTCCGTCTCGTTCCGGATGTACCAGTCGGTCATCCAGGTCAGGAGCTCGGGGGAGGTGTACGTGGCCGTCCGGAGCGCGATGTCGCAGGTGATGTCGTGGATGCCGAAGTCTGCGAACTCGACGCTGGACGGGCTGCCGTTGCCCCAGGCCAGGGAGCCGAAGGAGGTTGCGGGAACGGCCAACATCAGCGACACAGCGAGCAGGGCCATGGCCCTGGCGGTCCTCGGAGCCATCGGCCTTTCATAAACAGAAGGGGAATATTAAGTTGTTGATACTGGACGCATGGCGCTACATAGCCCTTTTCACGCCCCAGCTGACGGCAAGGGCGATGATGAGGGCGGGCACGGCGATGGAGAGGAAGGGACGGCCCTCGAAGAGCAGGGGGCCGTAGAAGATCCGATAGTGCACGAAGAGCAGCACCGCCACGATGAAGAAGGTGAGGGTGAAGGCGGCCCGCCCCGCGAAGTACCTGTCCGCCCAGTCACGCGCTCCCATCGGTGCTGGTGAGGGACCAGCAGTCGGATAATGGTGTCGGTCCCCGGCCTAGGGCCTGCGGCCGAACTGGCTGTACCTCCAGAGGCCGACGGTGGTGAAGACTGCCACGGTCACGAGGAGGATGGCAAGGCCGGTCCTGGACACTTCGACATGGAAGGGATCGTCCCCGTCCCCTCCGGTCCCGGGTTCGGGACCGCCCCCGCCACCGTTGCCACCAGTTCCGCCGTTGCCGCCATTGCCACCAGTTCCGCCATTGCCCCCGCTTCCACCGTTGCCGCCGTTGCCGTTCGCCTTCGGCAGCACCTTGAAGGTTATTCCA
Organism: uncultured Thermoplasmata archaeon; assembly: GCA_965369625.1. Classification (GTDB taxonomy): domain Archaea; phylum Thermoplasmatota; class DTKX01; order DTKX01. The sequence continues at coordinate 8,322 of CBDUQW010000029.1, forward strand.
GAACCGTCGTTGTCGGTGTTGGTCTGGTTCGCCGCCGTGATCCGGACATAGAACCCGTGGTCGCCAAGGCCCCTCGCGACCCAGACGTACTCGTAGTACTGGATCCCGTCCTCGATGGTCGGGAGCACCCAGTCACCCACCAGCTCGCCGGTCCCGTTGGGAAGGGAATGGAGGAACTCGACGAGGACGTTCTCGGCAGGCGTGGAGCCTATGTCCTTGACGTAATACCTGAACTTGATCCCCGTCCCCTCGTCGGCGAACCAGTCAACGGGGCAATAGGGCTCGGGGTACAACCCTGTGTAGTTGTACATGTAGGCCAGCACGTCGATCGTGTACACATCAATGGTGATGCGGGCCACACGGGCCTCCGCGTCCGGGTCGTCCCAAGATGTCAGGGAGAGTTCGATCGTGTAGCTTCCAGCCTCTATCGTTTCGTAGTAGACGAGGTGGAGCGCGACGGCGACGACCTCCTTACCCTGGACGAACACCTGCTCCTCCTCGAAGTCCACCCGGATGTGGTGCGTGTCGCTGGTTGCCTCCAAGTGGGCGGTGGTGTTGACAGGCCCCAGGTTCTTGATGTTGACGGACAGGTTCATCCGGGTTTGTTCCGCAGGGTTGAGGGTGATCCCCTGCCCGCCCAGCACGGCGTTCGGCGGTGCCACCAGGAAGTCTGGGTCCGTGATGGGCCCGTCCTTCCCCATCCATTCCAGCTGGTACCATCCTGGGATGAAGATGCGGATGGTGACCAGCTCCTCATCGCCGTCCAGCTCCTCCACGCGGAACATGATCTCCATGGGTCCCCGCGGCCCCCGCGATGTGTCCGTAGGGAGGACGATGACGAACTCCGCGGAGTTCATCTCCCCGGATCTCAGGCTCATCCTCGGTGGGTTGAGGTAGACGTACCACTCGAGGGGGAGCGTGTGGGGCCAGATGTACACCAGGGTCGCCCCGTTGCCTCCGTTGGTGATGTTGAACGTTATCCGAGGGGTGTACCCCAGGTCCACGATGAGGTCGGCGGAGACAGGATCGACCACGACATCGTGGTACTGCTCCACCCGCACCTCCAGCTCTACTGTGATCCCGTTGGGGAAGTCGGCGGACCGGAAGCTGATCCAGACGAGGTACGTCCCCGCGAGGCAGTCGGACGGGAGCTGGACGCTGAGGTTGTAGGCGTATCGGCTGCCCGAGTCGATGAACTGGGAGGCGGGGGTCACCGTCGCGGTGAGCCCATTGGAGGGAGAGGACACCTTGATGGTCGTCGTGACCGAGGTCCCCTGGCTCCACCCGTTGGTCACCCGGATGTCCGTCGAGAGACCGGCCTCCTTCTGAGGGTCGACCTTCCAGATCCTCCCCCCCTCCACCGCGGCCCTCAGACCCGGGATCCCGTCGACCGTGATCTTGGCCCCCAGGTCGGTGGCGTCATCGTCGGGCCCTATCGCCGGGACGATCCGGATGTGGAGCGTGACATCGGTCCCGTGCGGTGCCAGCGGGGAGACCATCACAGCCATGGTCACCACGTGGGACGAGCCCGGCAGCATCTTGTGGGTCATCCAGTCGGAGTCCAGACCCTCGACCAGGTCGACGGCGAACCACTGGCTCACGGGATGGAGGGTGGCCGCGACCTCGAAGTAGTCGTCGATGTTCCCGGTGTTGTTGATCTCGGTTCTGACGAGGACGGTGGAGTCGTTGTGCCCGCTCCATCCCTCGGGAGCCTTGTCGATGAGCCTCGCGGTGTGGCCGTAAACGTCGGGGAACGCCACGTGGACGGGAGCGCTGTCGTGGAGGCTGATCTCGCCCTCAACGTTGGCGAAGACCGTCAGGACGTACAGTCCACCGCGACACCCCTCCCCGGGTGTGACGGTGAGAACGACCGTGGCCTCCTCGCCCTGCCCCATCCACAGGCGTATCCAGTCAACGGAGACCTTATGGCTCACCCAGGAGGTGCCCTCTAGGACATGGGTCCAGCCCTGGGGCTCATCGAAGAGATACACATCCACGTAGGCCTGGGACTGCGCCCCGGCGTACTTCAGGGTGAAGTTGTAGGTGACCGACTCCAGCTCCCCCGCGGTCTTTGTGATGTCGTCGAACCTGTCGAGCTCCAGCCCCTCGCCGGAGACGGCCGTCGCCAGGGCCGTGGCTGCCAGGACAAGTACAAGTGCCAATAGCCAGCGGTACCTGGACATACGGAACCCTAACCCTGCTACAGGAGGTGGATTGGGCCGAAATAAGGTTTTTGGTATGCGATGGCGACGTTCAGGCCCTCTTGTTGTCCTCTTCTAAGGACTCTTTTCCCTTCAACCGCTTGCTGATGAGATGAACGGATATAATCAGTACCGCCACGAGGATCACCGGCACGAGCCACAGCAGGGCACCCCAGCCCGTCTCTCCCCGGAACTCGGGATCCTCAACGATCCCATCCATCAATATCACATGGGCACTGGAATTGGCGACCAGGTCGAACATGATGATCTGGGGCGGGCCGTTGCGCACCCTGTCGATGACGATCTCCCCGACCACTTCATGGGAGCCAGATGGCAGGTCCTCCAGGACCACAACATCGGGCACGACCTCGAAGTTGCCCCCCTCGGCATGCAGGTCCACCTCCAGGCGGTCCAGGGGGATGTGGAGGTCGAGCTCGAGCACCACGAACAGGCCCGTGTTGTCGTTCCTGATGTAGAAGTCGGTTACGTTCAGGGCGTATCGGTAGTCCATCGTGAACGTGGTCTCGATCCTCTCGAAGGCCACACCGTCCGCGGACCTGTTCACCGTCATGTTGACCTCGTATATGCCCTCCGTGGCTCTCGTCCAGACGGGTTCGTTCCAGCGGAAGGACCCACCCTGGACCGGCGGCCATCTCGGAGAAGCGGGCTCGTATGTTGAGAATAACCAGCTATGGAACTCCACTGACCAGTTGGACCAGTTGTTCTCGAACTGGACGGAGAACTGGATTATGTCCCCCGAGTAGACGACGGTGTCGTTCGCCAGGGGCTCACCGAAGAAGTAGTACCTATCCTCTTCGGCAGATGAGTTTCCCGCCAGGAGGCACATCGCTAGCATCGCGGCGATGACCGTCAGAAGCCCAAGGAAGACGACCCTCAACGGGTCTGCTATGCACATCAACGATATTTCATCGTGACGGTCTGGTCGAGGCCATGGACCGCCTAGGTCCCGTTCTTGGCCTTGGCCTTCTTGGCGGCCGCGGGACCACCCGCCCTCTTCGCCTTGGCCTTGGCCATCTTCTCCGCCTTGAACTTGTAGTTCTTGGCGATGATCTCCTTGGTCTCGGCGATCTCCTTGGCGTCCACCGACCCGGCCACCTCGGACATCCTCTTGATGGTCTCTTGGAACTTGGCGCCCTCGGCGGCGGAGACCCATGCCAGGTCCAGCCGCTCTGCCCGGATGCCCCACTTCTCGAACCTCTTCCAGAGCCTCTCCACCCGCTTCTTCGTCTGGTGGTTGGCGTCGATGTAGTGGCAGTCCGTCAGGTGGCAGCCCGAGACCAGCACAGCGGGGGCCCCGTTGGCGAAGGCGCGGAGCACGAAGTCCTCGCTGATGCGGCCAGAGCACATGGTGCGGATGATCCGGGCCTTGGTTGGCATCTGCATGCGGCCGACGCCCGCGAAGTCGGCGCCCGCGTACGAGCACCAGTTGCAGGCGAAGGTCAGCACCAGGTCGGGGTCCTCCGACATGGTGGCCGCGTCTATCTGGGCCTCTATCTGGGGGTCGGAGAAGTGCCGCTGGGATATGGCGCCGAAGGGGCACTCGGCGGCGCAGGTTCCGCACCCGGCGCAGGCCGCCTCGATGATGTGGGCCGGCGTCTTGGCCTCGGTGTCCACCTCGATGGCGTGGTAGGGGCACACCTTGGCGCACAGGCCGCAGGAGGTGCACAGCTCGTCCTCCACCGTGGCGGTGATGGCCTCGACGGTGACCTCACCAGCTCTCATGAGGATGCCCGCCCTCGCGGCCGCCGCAGAGGCCTGGGTCACCGATTCCTTGATGTCCTTGGGGCCCTCGGCGCAGCCGCACAGGAACACGCCCTGGGTGGGGGCGTCCACCGGCTTCAGCTTGGGATGGGCCTCCAGGAAGAAGCCGTCCGACGTGCGCGACAGGGTGAGCAGGTGCTGCACCTTATCGGCGTCGTGGGCGGGCTCGATGCCCACCGACAGGATGACCATCTCGTAGTCCCGGGTGAGGACGCGGCCCAGGGAGGTGTCCTCCACCACCATGCGCAGGTCGTGGGTACCCGGCACCTCGCTGATGGCGGCGGGGATGCCGCGGATGAAGCGGACGCCCTCTGCCTTGGCGCGGTTGTACAGGTCCTCGAAGCCCTTGCCGAAGGTCCGGATGTCCATGTAGTAGACGTCGATCCTGAGGTCGCGGCCGTAGTGCTCGCGGATGAGCAGCGAGTCCTTGATGGTGTTCATGCAGCACACGTTGCTGCAGTAGGGGTGGCCGTTCTTGAGGGACCGGGAGCCCACGCACTGGATGAAGGCCACGGTCTTGGGCGTCTCCATGTCCGAGGGGCGCACCAGGTGGCCAGAGGTGGGACCTCCGGCGTTCACCAGCCGCTCGAACTCCATGGTGGTGATGACATCGGGGTACTCGCCGTAGTGGTACTCGGGGACCTTCATGGCGTCGTACACATCGATGCCGGTGGCCACGATGACGGTGCCCGCCTTGATCTCCACCTCGTCGTCCAGCATCTCCAGGTCGATGGCCTTGCGCTCGCAGGCGTCCTTGCACTTGCCGCAGGCGATGGGCTCGGTGCCCAGACACGTCCCCATGTCGATGATGTACTGCGAGGGGACGGCCTGGGCGAAGGGGATGTACACCGCCTTCCGGGTGGCCAGGCCGATGTCGAACTCGTTGGGGGCCAGCTGCTCGCACGCGTCGGCGCAGTCGTTGCACGCGGTGCACTCGTCGGTGACGTAGCGGGCCTTGTGGAGGATGGTGGCGGTGAAGTTGCCGATGTAGCCCTCGATGGACTGGACCTCGGAGTAGGTGTGGAGGGTGATGTTGGGGTGGTTGCCCGCCTCGGACATCTTGGGCGCGAGGATGCATATCGAGCAGTCCATGGTGGGGAAGGTCTTGTCGATCTGGGCCATCTTGCCCCCGATGGAGGGCTCCTTCTCCACCAGGTGGACCTTGAAGCCCGAGTCCGCCAGGTCCAGGGCCGCCTGGATGCCGGCCACGCCCCCACCGATGACCAGGGCGGTGGTCTCCACGGGCACCTTGGTCTCGTGCTGGGCCTCCAGCAGGCGCACCTTGGCCACGGCCATCCGGACCAGGTCCTTGGCCTTGTCGGTGCCCTCCTCCTTCTCGTAAAGGTGGATCCACGAGCAGTGCTCCCGGATGTTGGCCATCTCGAAGAGGTACTTGTTCAGCCCCGCCCGCTCCACGGTGCCCCGGAAGGTGGGCTCGTGCAGCCTCGGTGAGCAGGAGGCCACCACCACGCGGGTGAGGTCGTGCTCCTCGATCATGTCCTCTATGAGCATCTGGCCGGGGTCGGAGCAGGTGTACTTCTGCCTGCCTGCCCAGACCACGTCGGGCAGGGTGGCGGCGTAGTCCGCCACGGCCTGGGTGTCGACGGAACCCGCTATGTTCAGGCCGCAGTCGCACACGAACACACCGACACGTGGCGCCTCCTCGGTCGAGCCCTCCTGGGCCTCTTCCTCCTCGGACGTTCCGTTCTCCTCTTCGGTCATGATCACACGCTCATAGCTTCACTAGTCTGTCTGCGACGTACGTCGCAAGGTCGATTATCTCCACGTCCTCGGCCGATGGCGTCTCCTCCGCACCATCATGGCACTGCTGGCACTTGAAGTGGAAGGTGCAGCGCGAGCAGGGGGTCACCAGCCGGTTCGCCCCCGCCATGTGGGCCTCGCGAAGGCGCGCCAGCCGCAGCTGCCTCGAGGCCGGGTCGCACCGCTGCCACGCGCCCACGCCGCAGCAGTCGGCGTACCCCCTGTTGTGCTCCATCTCCACTAGCTCGTCCCCCGTCTCCGCGATGATGATGCGGGGCTCCATGTAGAGGCCCAGCATCCTCCCCATGCGACAGGAGTCGTGGTACGTGATGGCGCCCCTGCCCGTGTCGTCGGGCAGCATCCTGAGGGCCACCCTCTCCTCGTCCAGGGCCTGGGTCACCAGCTCGATGACGTGGACGCACTCCATGCCCAGGGGCTCGCCAGTGACCATGGGATAGAGGTCCCGGTAGGTGTGCATCGTCTCGGGGCACGAGAACACCGCCCTCTTCGCGCCTGTGGCGCGCAGGGCCTCGGAGTTCATGGACGCCAGGCGCCCGAAGGCAACGTTGTCGCCGGTGTAGTAAAGGTCGTGGCCCGAGGGCCTCTCCGCCTCGAAGAGCTGGGGCCCGATACCAAGCGTGTTGAGGATGCGCACCGTGTCGCGGGGCGACGCCCCGGTGTCGTACTCCACGTCGGGGATGATCTGCTCGAGGGCCCCAGCATAGCCCGAGACGAACACCGTGTCCGACCTGGCGTCGAACCGTAGGCGAGGCCCCTTGGACCAGGCCGTCATGTCGGGTTCCAGGAACTCGTGGGAGCACAGGCGGTCGAAGGTGTGCACCAGCCCGCCGTGGGTGCCCACCTCGCCCTGTCCCTCGGACCGGGCCAGGGTCCGGAGTCGGCGCACGAACTCGGGCAGGTCCACGTCCACCTTGCACGCCTCCCGGCACAGCCCGCACTCGAGGCACGCCCAGATGGTGTGGTCGTAGGCCAGCTCGCCGTCCAGGCCGTACATGCCCTTGATGACCAGCTTGCGGGGGTGGAACGCCGGGTACCGGGCGGTGACGGGGCAGATGGCGGTGCACTTGCCGCACTCGATGCAGCGGTAGGCGTGGGTGATGTCGAAGGCCTGCTGGAGGACCTCCAGCCCCTCCTTGGTGGCCTCGGGTGCCATGGAGGGCTCGGCCGGGACGGTCATGTCCTCGTGGATCGAGCAGGCCATGTCGACCACCGACGGGTCGATGGGCACCCTCCCCAGGGGGTTGGGTCCTAGGCCGATGACCTGCTCGGTGAACTCCTCCACCGTCCGCGCGAAGAGGGCGCCCTCGGAGGCGGACACCCACTGGAGGCGGATGCGGTCGCCGCGCAGCCCTGCCATCTCGGCCATCTCGATGGCGGTCTCCACCGCCTCCTGGCCGCTGCGGTTGCCGAAGGTGTAGTGGCAGTCGCCGGGGTGGCAGCCCGAGACCAGCACGCCGTCGGCGCCCATCTCGAGGGCTCCCAGGATGAAGCCCGGGTGCATCCGGCCGGAGCACATGAGCCGCACCACGCGGATGGTGGTGGGGTACTGCATGCGGGATATGCCCGCGAAGTCGGCCCCGGCGTACGAGCACCAGTTGCAGGTGAAGGCGACTATGAGGGGCTTGAAGCCATCACCGGTCCCGACGGTGGCGTCCCCGGCAGTCCCCCTCGTGCCGCTCATCGCGCCTCACCTCCTGACAGGAGGGCGGCAAGGACCGCACCGACCTGGTCGTCGCGGAAGTGGCGCATGGTTATGGCCTGGACAGGGCAGCGCGCCACACAGGTGCCGCACCCCTTGCACAGGGCCTCGTTGATGACCGATGAGGGCTGGCCTCCCAGGCCGGCGCCCTCCTGGATCGAGGCCGCGTTGAACTCGCACACCTCGACGCATCGGCCGCAGGCCCAGCAACGGCTGGGGTCCACCTCTGCCACCATCGGGTCGACGGCCTTCTGGGGTCCTGCGAGGGCGCCCATGGCCTTGACGGCAGCGGCGCCTCCCGAGGCCGCCGCCTCGATGGCGTCGCAGGGGTAACGCGCGGTGCCCGCGAGGAGGATGCCCTCGGTGTTGGTCTCCGCCGGGCCCAGCTTGGGGTGGTGCTCCAGGAAGTAGCCGTTCTGGTCCAGAGGCACCTTCATAAGGTCCCTGAAGACGGGGTTGGACTCCTGGGGTTCGAGGGCCACGTTCAACACTATCAGGTCCGCTTTCAGCTCCACGGACGCCCCGATATGGTCCTCGGTGAAGGATACCCTGGTCCCGGACCTCGATATCCTGGGATAGCGCTTGAAGTACCTGAGGAACCTCACACCGGCCGCCTGGGCCTCCCTGTAGGCGTCCTCTCCGAGGAGCTGGTAGGTCCGGATGTCCCGCGTGATGCACGAAACATCGGCCCCCAGCTCCGCGAGGGTTCTGGCACGGGTCACCGAAGAGGTGCAGCAGTAGCGGGAGCAACCGGGGAAGCCGTACTTGTCCGAGCGCATCGAGCCCACGCAGTGGATCATGACGACCCGCTGGCCCCTCATGGACCGCCGCCACTTGGCGTCCCGGAGGTTCGCCTCCAGCTCCAGGTTGGTGATTACGTTGGAGGCGGAGCCGTACTGCAGGAACGCGGGGGGCTCGTGGACCCTCGTGCCCGTGGCTATCACCACGGCGCCAGCGGTCAAGGTCGTGGGCTTGCCGGACCGCCCCTCGGTGGGGACCAGCTCCACCTCGAAGTTGCCCACGAAGCCACCCACAGAGGCCAGCTCGGTCTGGGTCCTGACATCCACGCCCTCCGCCTTCAGCCTCGAGGCGAGGTCCTTGGCGAGCCGGCGGGCGTCCACCTCGCCGATGGACAGCCGGTGGAGGTCCCGAAGGCGCCCTCCGATGGAACCGTCCCGCTCGACCAGGGTCACGGGGTGGCCCGACCTGGCGGCGGCCAGGGCCGCCTGCGCGCCGGCGATGCCACCGCCCACCACCAGCACCCGGTCGTCCACGGGCACCGTCCTCCCCTTCAGCGGGCTCAGCCGTGAGGCGCGGCCCACCGCCATGCGCACCAGGTCGATGGCCTTCTCCGTGGCCTCCTCCTTGTTCCCCTGGTGGACCCAGGAGCAGTGCTCGCGGATGTTGGCCATCTCGAACAGGTACGGGTTGAGGCCCGCCTCCTGGCACGTGGCCCTGAACAGGGGCTCGTGGGTCCGGGGTGTGCACGCGGCCACGACCACGCGGGTCAACCGGTGCTCGGCTATTCGGTCACGGATGATGGACTGGGTGTCCTCGGAGCAGGTGAACAGGTTGTCCTCGGCGTGGACCACGTTGGGCATCGACCGGGCGGCCTCGGCCACCCTGGGCACGTCGACGACGGACCCGATGTTGATGCCGCAATGGCAGACGAAGACGCCCACCCTGGTCAGCCCCTCCTCGCCCCGCTTCGGCTGCGGGAGCGGCGGTGGCGGGGGAGGTGGCTCCCTGGTGGCGTAAGCCGCGGCGCCCGCGGCGGCGGCGCCCGCCTGCAGCACGGTGTCGGTGATGTCCCTGGGCCCCGAGGCCATGCCTGCCACCAGCACGCCGGGGCGGGTGGTCTCCGCGGGGCGGCCGTAGGGGTCGGCCTCGACGAAGAACCCGTGCACGTCCACCTCCACCTCCAGCATCTCCGCCAGCTCCCGGGCGCCCTCGCCTGCGACCAGGGGCGTCGCCAGGACCACCAGGTCGTAATCGTCTGAGACGATATGGCCTTGCTCGGTGTCCTCGTAGGTCAGCCACAGCTCGCCGTTGACACCGGCGTCCACCTGGGCCACGCGGCCCCGGACCAGGTTGATGCGGTCCCGGTCGCCGGCGGCCTTGACGTACTCGTGGAAGCCCTTGCCGTAGGCCCGCTTGTCGATGTAGAACAGGTCCAGCCGCTCCAGGTCGGGGTCGTGCTCCGCGGCGATGACCGCCTCCTTCACGCTGTACATGCAGCAGATGCGGGAGCAGTACGGCACGTGGTTCACGTCCCGCGAGCCTGCGCAGTGCACCCACGCGATCCGCCTGGGCGCCTTACCGTCGGAGGGGCGCCGGACCTCGCCGCCGGTGGGGCCCGATGCCGACAGCAACCGCTCCAGCTGGAGGGAGGTGATGACGTCGGCGTGTCGGTCGTAGCCGTACTCGGCCAGGGGCGCAGGGTCCCAGTCCCCGGCGCCGGTGGCCACCACCACCGCGCCCACGGGCAGGTCCAGGAACTCGGGGCGCTGGGTGTAGTCCACCGCATCGGCGGGGCACACCTTGGCGCACAGCCCGCACTTGCCCTCCGTGAGGTACAGGCAGATGTCGGGGTCGATGGCGTAGGTGGATGGGACCGCCTGGGGGAAGGGGGTGTAGATGGCGGACCTCTCCTTCAGGCCGCACTCGAACTCGCTGGGCACCGAGACGGGGCACTTCTCCGAGCACAGGCCACAGGAGGTGCACTTTGCCGGGTCGACGTACCGCGGCTTGATCTCGACGCGGGCCACGAAGGCCCCCGCCTTGCCCTCGAAGTCGGTGAGGCGGGCCCGGGTGTGGATGGTGATGTTGGGGTGCCGGGACGCCTCCACCAGCAGGGGGGAGAGGATGCACATCGAGCAGTCGTTGGTGGGGAAGGTCTTGTCCAGCTGGGCCATGTGACCTCCCAGGGATGGCGATGCCTCTGCAACGTGCACCTTGACGCCCGCCTCGGCCAGGTCGAGGGCCGCCTGGACGCCGGCGAGACCACCGCCGACAACCAGGACGGGCCATTCCCCAGGTGAGCCCTGAGCCACTTGCCACTCCTCCCCTCAGTCCTTCGCCTGCTTCAGGTGGTGTTCCAGGGCCTTCCTGCCCTCGTCGTAGCCCGTGTTGTAGGCCTTCAGGTTCAGCTCCTCCGTGCCCGGGGGAACGCTGTCGAGGATGGCCGACTTCATCGCCTCGTAGTCGACCACCTCCGTGACGGCCGCCACGAATCCCAGCATGACTATGTTGGCCACGATCTTGCGGCCCAGCTCCTCGGCCAGCCGTGTGGCCGGTATGCCGAACCTGTGGATGTTCTTCCGCCGGTACTTGAGTTCGACCAGGTCCGTGTCGTAAAGGAGCCTCCCGTCGGGCCTGAGGTTGGTGACGTACTTCTCGTAGGCCCCCTGGGACATCACCATCACGTGGTGGGGCCGGGTGACGTAGGGGTAGTCTATCTCCCCGTCGGATATCATGACGTTGGCGCTGCACGCGCCGCCCCGGGCCTCGGGGCCGTACGACTGGGTGAAGGTGGCGTGCTTGTCGGAGAACAGCGAGGCGGCCTTGCCCAGGATGAGCCCGGACAGGATGATGCCCTGGCCGCCGAAGCCGCTCAGGAGCACCTCCACGTTGTCGTCGGTGCTGACCGCCGCAGCCTCCTTCTTCCCCTTGCTCTTCCCCGGGGCCATCATACCACCTTCTGTGCGCGGGACACGCCCTCGCTCATCATCTGGATGTAGGTGGGCTTGTCGATGTCGATGAACTTGCCCACCACGATGCGATTGTGGAGGTCGATCTCCGCCTCGACGGGGTCGATGTTGTGCTTGATGACCGAGTTCTCGCGGTAGAAGCGCATCTCGTCCAGGCCGGTGCCGATCTTGTTGGGCCGCCCGTACCCCGTGGGGCAGGGGGCCAGGATCTCGACGAAGGAGAAGCCCAGCTTGTCCACCGCCTCGGCGATGGTCTCGATGAGCTGGTTGGCGTGGAGCACCGTCCAGCGGGCCACGTAGGTGGCCCCCGAGGCATAGGCCATGTGGGACAGGTTGAAGGGGTGCTCGTAGTTGCCGTAGGGCGAGGTGGTGGACCGGGCGTGCATCGGGGTGGTGGGACCCAGTTGGCCTCCCGTCATCCCGTAGTTGAAGTTGTTCACGCACAGCACCGTCATGCTCATGTTACGCCTCGCGGCGTGGATGAGGTGGTTGCCGCCGATGGCGAACAGGTCGCCGTCGCCGGAGAACACCACCACCTTCATGTCCGGCCGGGTCAGCTGCAGGCCGGTGGCGAAGGGAATGGCGCGGCCGTGGGTGGTGTGGAAGGAGTCCACGTTGAGGTAGCCAGCGATACGGCCGGTGCAGCCGATGCCGGAGACCACCGCGAGCTTCTCGGGCGGAAGGTCCAGCTTCTCCATCGCCTCGATGAAGTACGACGTGGCGGAGCCCAGGCCGCAACCGGGGCACCAGATGTGGGGCATGCGGCCCTTCCGGAGCCACTTCCACCTGGGGTACGTCTTGAGGTGGTCCGGTTCGTGTACCATCTCCGTCGTCACTTCTCCACCTCCTCGATGGCGCTGAGTATCTCGTCGGGGTGATGGATGCGTCCGCCGCATCCCACGTGGCGGACCTCCGCCCGACCGCGGACAATCCTCTCGACCTCGAGGACGACCTGGCCCTCGTTGACCTCGGGCACAACGAAGCCGCGCACCTGTTCGGACAGTTCATCTATCACCTCGTTCGGGAAGGGCCAGATGGTCCTGAGGCGGAGCATGCCCACCTTTATTCCCTCGGCGCGGGCCAGCTTTACCGCCCTCTTGGAGGGACGCGAGGAGATGCCGAAGGTGACGACGACCACGTCGACGTCGTCCAACATGAACTCCTCGTAGTCGGTGATCTCGTCCTTGAAGTCGGTGATCTTCCGGGTGAGCCTGTCCATGAGCTCCTCCTGGATCTCGGAAGTGACGATGGGGTAGCCCCGCTCGTCGTGGGTCAGGCCGGTGGTGATGATGCGGTACCCCTCGCCCGCGCTGGGCATGGGGGGGACCAGGTCCTTGCCGCCCTCGTAGGGGAGGTAGTTCTCGGGCTTCATCCGGGGCTTCTTGCGGTTGACCAGCTTGATGGTCTCGGGGCCGGGGATCTCCACCATCTCCGTCATGTGGCCCACCGACTCGTCGCTGAGGACGACCACGGGGTGGCGGAACCGCTCGGTAAGGTTGAAGGCCCGGATGGTCAGGTCGAAGCACTCCTGGGGGGAGTTGGGCGAGAGGGCGATGGCCTGGATGTCGCCGTGGGTCCCCCACTTGGTCTGCATCACGTCGCCCTGGCCCACCAGGGTGGGAAGGCCCGTGGACGGTCCGCCGCGCTGCACGTTGACGATGACCGTGGGGACCTCCATCATGATGCCCAGGCCGTAGTTCTCCATCATCAGGGAGAAGCCGGGGCCCGAGGTGGCCGTCATCGACTTGAAGCCGCCCCAGGACGCGCCCAGGATGGCGTTCATCGAGCTGATCTCGTCCTCCATCTGGATGAAGATGCCGTCCACCTGGGGCATGCGGATCGCCATGCGCTCCGCGATCTCCGTGGCCGGCGTGATGGGGTAGCCCGCGAAGAAGCGGCACCCGGCGGCGATGGCCCCCTCGGCGCACGCGACGTCACCGTTAATGTACCACTTGCCCTTGAGGGAGTACTCGGACCTCATGCCTTCACCCCCTTCTTGGCCTCGCCCTCGCCCTTGCCGGCGGACTCGTCCTCGTCCAGCTTCTCGATGTAGATGGCGAAGTCGGGGCAGATGCGTTCACAGAGCAGGCAAGCGACGCACGTCGTCTCGGGCTTCACCCGGGGGATGTGGTAACCCTTGGCGTTGAACTCGTCGGAGACCTCAAGGACCTCCTTGGGACAGAACTCAACGCAGAAGCCACAGCCCTTGCAACGGTCAGGAATGAGGTGCACCCGTCCCCGGGGGGGCGAGTACTTGTCGCTATCCAGAGGTTTCCTCCAGTGCTTCACCGTCTCACCTTCGTCAGCGGCCCCGGCCGGCACGGCCAACGGGGTCCGGCCCACGGATGGTGAGTCCCGCGACGGTCGGACGATTTGGCCTGTCGGTCGAACCAATCTCCGGTTGATGCCAGGGCCTGCTTCCTTCGGTCGGAGGCCGGCAAGGGTATCACCCGATTAATACCTTCCGATTGGGTTACCTGGCACCCCGTACAACCGTCATGTACACTGGCCACGGAAAAGGCGTCTCGCGGGGGCGTCCTCGGGGCGAATCGGGAAGCATGTCCGGAGGAGGTGAAAGGCGGACCTCCGGCTGCTCTGATGCCCACTTCTGAAGAGCGCATCACCATCCGGCCACGGTAATGCGGGGGAGGGGTTGATATAGTTTGCTGGCAGGGGCGATGGATATATTCGGGATGAGGATAATAATGGGTCGACGGAGGAGGTCACGTGGCGGATTGTCCCAACTGCGGTAAGAAGGTAGGATTCATGGGCGCCAAGAAGTGCGGCGTCTGCGGCAAGGAAATGTGCAAGGGATGCACCAAGTACCTGACGGCGGACAAGGGGAAGGGCTCCCTTGCCGCGAAGATGCCTCAAGGGCCTGCCAAGAACGCCCTGTGCTCCGACGAGTGCGCGAAGGAGTCCTACGGGTCATTCGAGAAGGACATCGGGGGGAGCACCGCCGTCTCCATAACGAACGAGAACAACGACAAGTTCGTCCTGAGGGAGGTCAACGGCGAGAAGGACTTCCGGTCCCGGACCTTCACCATCCCCAACGCGCCCGACGGACGGGAACGGCCCGCGAACGACCTCATCCCCGAGCTAGTGCCCATCCACTCGTACATGAAGCAGGACCTGGAGGACAAGGACTACATGGTGCTTGTCAGCTACATCAAGGTGTCCTGACGGCGAGGGAGCGAAGGGCCAGATGTCGGCGGCGGCGTTAGAGCTGCTCAGCCAGATGCCCCACCAGAGAATGTCCCTGGAGAGGGTCGCCAAGAGGGCGGGGGCCTCCAAGGCCATGATCTTCTCAAAATAACGCCTTACTGGGAAGGTTTCAAATATCGGGGGCACCCGTGGATAATCGGGAGGGGGTTTCCCATCCTTCGCTGGTCGAGACAAATACTTCCGCTATTCCTCGGCGCGCTGTTCCTGCTGCTGATCGCTGCCAGCGTCGAGGCCGAAGGTGGACAGCTCCTCGAGTCCGACGACTTCGACGGGGCCGACGGAAGCGCGCCCAACGCGACGATGTGGAATGTCGGGAGGACCGACAGCAACGAGCACTGCGAGATAAAGGGGAACACCCTGTGGACCCACTCCACCGGGAACGGCTATGCGTACGTCTTGGGCAAGAACCACTACGGATCGACCAACCTCACCCTCCTGGTCGACTACAAGATGGGCATCCGCAGCGGGAGGACCCCCGATATCAGGATATACTCCAACGATTCCATCCGGAACTACAGGTGGATCATGATATCGTACGACGGCGACGCCGGTAGGGGGACGATCAACTACCGCTACGGAGGAAGGGAGGTCCAGTGGGCGTTCTACCAGGACTTCGCATACGACACTTGGTACACCGTCAACATCACGGTGATGGTCGACAATTTCGATTTCGTGATAACAGAGAGGGACACGGGCACCACCTTCCTCTCGCTCACGGACCGGGACTGCGACCCCCTGGGCCCTGACAACTACGTCCACATCGGCGTGTTCCAGTTCCATAGCCACCTCTCGGCGGACGCGTACTTCGACGACTACCGGCTCTACGACGTCACGCCCTACGTCAACAGGCCGCCGGAGTGGGGCGACCTTCCCGTCCTGGAGGCGGTGGAGGAGGTGCCCGTGACGTACGATTTCACCGCCAACGTGAGCGACCCCGACGACGACCTGGCCAACCTCTCCATCAACTCCACCTCTGATCACGTGGTCTCGATGTCCGGGCTCAACGTCACCTTCCTCTTCCCTGAGGGTGTGACCGAGGCGACGATCACCCTGGTCCTTACGGACGGCAAGCTGGATGTCCCGGTCGAGGTGGAGTTCACGATACAGCCGGTCAACGACCCGCCGAGCCACATCATCCCGTACGAGATGCACGCGGTGGAGGACGTGCCCTACACGGTCGACCTGACAACCTTCCTATGGGACGTGGACAACCTGACCACCGAGCTCACCATCGAGGTGGACGACCCATATGCCTCGGCGGAGGGACGCAGGCTCACCGTGCTGTTCCCCGAGGGGGTGCTGGACCACTACCTGACGGTCCACGTCTCGGACGGCATTGACACGAACGGCACCGTCATCCACTTCATCATCTCTCCAGTGGACGACCCCCCCGTGGTGGCACCCCTGGGCGAGGTGATGGTGATAGAGGACACCGTCACGACCCACGACCTGGCGCCCTTCATACAGGACATCGACACGCCCATCGGCAACATGACCGTCATCGTGAGGGACCCCAACTGCACCGTTGAAGGGCTGACCCTCTCCTTCCTCTGCACCATGGGAGGACTGCGTTACGATGTGACGGTGGAGGTCAACGACGGCAAGAATTGGGTGAGAGAGACGCTGACGGTGGTCGTCCAGGAGGTCAATGACGCCCCCATCATCGGCCTCATCCCCCCCAAGTCCTTCGTCGAGGAGGAGGAGGAGTTCGTCGACCTGACCCAGTTGGTCTCCGACGAGGACACATCCCGTGCACAGCTCCGAGTGGAGTGCGACCACGAGGCCGTGGAGGAGATCGAAGGGCTCCGCCTGTCGATGCTCTACAGGGAATGGGTCGCCCCCCACCAGGTGGAGGTGGCCGTGTTCGACGGGTACATCCGGACGTACGCCAACTTCAGCGTCCAGGTCCAGGCGGTCAACGACAACCCGCGTTTGAGTGGCCACATCTTAGATTGGGGTTGGCCTGGTATACAGAGGATTGACGAGGGCGGTGAGGACACCAAACCTCTCTTCGCCGACGACGAGGACGACACCGAGTTGGTGTGGTCCATCGAGTCGGAGTTCTACGGGTTCGAACTGAAGGGCGACGACATGGGCCATCGTACCCTCAAGGTCTACGCGAACAAGGGGGATGTGGGCACCTACTACGCAAACATCACCGTCACAGACCCCCATGACGCCTTCGACACCAAGCCGGTGAGGTTGCGCGTGGACAACGTCAACGACCCCCCCATGGCCCCGACGATCCTGTCACCGGTGAACGGGTCGGTCTTCGTCCAGGGGGATAACATCACCTTCAGCGTGTCCGTCCAGGATCCGGACATCGTGCTAGGACAGGTGCTCAACGTGAACTGGAGCAACAACGTCACGGGTCCGATGATGCACAGGAGGAGCGACATGGAGCAGGCCTTCGTCATCAGCACCCTCCGACCGGGCAACTACCGGGTCGAGGTGACGGTCTCCGACGGCGAGTTCGAGAAGAAGGCCTGGGTCCTACTGACGGTCGAGCCACCACCCGAACCGGAACCCCAGGAGGAGCCCACCTTCACCGTCGCGGAGACCATTGGCCTCATCCTGCTGGTGATAGCCGTGATCATCATCATGGCGATCGCCGTCGTCTACCTCTCGAGGGGAAAGGGGGAGGGCGATGCCCGGCCTGATATCACGGCCGACGAAGCTCCCGTTGTCGCCGATGTCACCCAGGGGCCCATGGAAGATATTGAGTGGGTGGCCGATGATGGCAAGAATGGATAGGTACCTGGCCTCAATGGACCGATGACCCCACGTTGTACCAAATTTTGAATAGCCTTGAACACATCCCTGACCGACCGGTCGGTCAGTACCGAAGGCGTGACATCATGGACGACGAGGGAGCGAAGGGCCAGATAACGGCCGCGGCGTTCGAGCTGCTAAGCCAGATGCCCTTCCAGAAGATGTCCCTGGGGATGGTCGCCAAGAGGGCGGGGGTCTCAAAGGCCCTCATCCTCTATCACTTCGGCTCCAAGAAGGAGCTGACCCGTCAAGCCCTCAAGGCCGGGTTCCTGGAGGCCCGGGGTGACCCCCATCCCCACGAGAAGGCGATGCTCCTGGCCCTCGCCATGATCGGCATGGTCTCGCACGTCGAGGAGAGGGAGCCCGACATGGCAAGGTACGAGGCCGCGGTCATCGACATCATCGGCCTGGAGGCGAGGGCGTGAACCGCTCCCAGAGGATCGCCAGGTACATCTACCGGTATCCGACCAGGTGCCTCGCCATAATGCTCGCCCTCACCCTGGTCTTCAGCGCTGGCCTCACAAACTTCTCCATGAGCATGGACATCGACGACATGCTGCCCGAGACCCAGGAGGTGAAGGACCTCGAGCAGATCCAGGAGGAGTTCTTCAACACCGAGCTGGCCTCCTTCGTGACCATGGACGAGCCGGTGTTCTCGCCCACGTACTTCGAGGAGATGGCGGACGTGATAGAGGCCTGGGTCGACGACCCCGACATACGGGAGGCCCTGGTGGCGGACCCCGAGGCGGCCATCATCTCCATCCCCATGCTCGTCTCCCAGTACGACCTCATGCAGGAGGGCAACCCCCGACCCACCATCGACCAGATGCTGGAGCGGATGCGGTCCTACGAGACCCAGGCCGAGATCGAGGCCCTCGTCGAGGCCTACGTCAACGACCCCTACATCCCGGACCTGTTCAAGGAGTCCCTCCTCCTGCTCCTGCCCCTCGACGCCCGGGACCTGGGCACCGTGCCCACCCAGGCCACGATGTTCGTCGAGCTGGACGGCAACATGTCCTCGGACCACCTCCTGGAGGTTCTCCTGGAGATGGAGGCGCTGTCCAAGAAGCACACGAAGGAGACGAGCATCTACATGTACGCCGGCGGGGCGCTGGGCCACTACATGACCGAGGCCGAGGCGGCCATGGAGCCCATCTTCCTCGTCCTCATCATCATCATCTTCGTCGTCCTCCTCTACGCCTTCCGGCGGGTCACCGACACCGGCATCACCATGGTGTCGCTCCTCATCGCCATCCTATGGCAGATCGGCATGATAAGCTGGCTTGGCATCGCCCTGGACCTGTTCCAGTTCATGGTGCCCCTGCTCCTCATGGGTCTCGGCGTAGACTTCTCGCTCCACCTCATCATCAACTACAGGGAGGGGCTCTCCAAGGAGGGCACGGACGAGGAGAAGCTGGAGAACGCCGTCAACCGGGTGTTCACGGTGACGGTTCCCGCCCTGCTCCTGGCGACGGTCACCACCATGGTCGGCTTCGGCTCGAACATGGTCTTCGAGTTCGAGGCGATATTCAAGTTCGGCCTCGGCGCCACCCTCGGCATCCTCGCGGTGCTGCTGGTGAACCTGTTCTTCGTGCTGCCATGGCGTGTCTGGACCGACAGGAGGAGGCCGAGGAACATCGAGAAGGGCGCCATCCAGGTCGAGCGCATCGATGCCGAGCCCAGCAGGGCGGTCCGGATCGGGTACAGGTCCCTGTCCAGGGCACACCCGTTCCTGGCCATCCTGGTCATCCTCGCGGTGCCCGGTCTCATCATCGCCCCCTCCCTCCAGGGGACCTACGACCCCCGGGACGAGCTCATAGAGGACCAGGACCTGTCCATAGCCGCGACGGCCCTGATGGAGGACTTCGCCATGGGCACCGAGGAGATGTACATCCGTGTCGGGGAGGACTGGCTCTCGGCGGATGCCTGGCAGCGGTTGTACGGGTCGCTGGACACCCTCGAGGGCTCCGATTACGTCAGCAGGATCGACGGCCACATGGTGCAGTTCTGGGCGGGTCCCTTCCTGCCCGCGTACGCCGCCCTCGACCCCACCATCGCGGCCCTGTGGGCCAACGTCACGGAGGACGGCGAGACGGTCTCGCCCCAGGCCTCCAGGGCAGACCTCGAGCTGCTGCTGGACGCGATGTACACCCTCTATCCGGAGTTCTCGAACTACATCTACAGGGAGGACGGCGGGTTCGTCGCCATGCTGGTGACCATCCCCACCAAGACCTCATGGGGCAAGGACGGCCTGGCCCTGAGGGAGGACGTGGATGCCGCCTTCTTAACAGAGTTCGACGACTACCAGGCCACGGGCATGGCCCTGATATGGGGCGTGGCCTTCGACCAGCTGACGGTGTTCATGGTCCAGTCCATCATCATCGTGGTGGTCTTCGCCTTCGGGTTCCTCATCGCCATCAACATCGTCAAGCGGGGCGACCCCGTCCTCGGCATCATCACGGGCATCCCGCCCATCTTCGTGCTGGGATGGATGTTCCTGACGATGTACCTGGCCGGCATCCCGCTCAACATGATGACATCGATGGTGGGCGCCATAGTCATCGGCCTGTCCATCGACTACCCCATCCACATCGTCAACCGGTGGGTGTACGAGACGGAACAGGGCCACCCCATGAGGACGGTGTACAACGTCACCCTGGGCTCCACCGGGAGGGAGGTCGTCTTCTCGGGCGTCACCACCCTGCTGGCCCTGGGCACCTTCTTCCTGCTGCCGATGGAGGCGATGCGCATGTTCGGGCTGGTGATGTTCATCGCCATCTTCTACTCCATCGTGGGGGCGCTGGTGCTCACGCCGCTGATGCTCAGGTTCTGGGGACCGAAGGCGGAGGCGGAGAAGCAGGTCGCCTAGACGGGAACGTGGGCGAGAACAGAGAATGTCACCGAGTCCGAATATCACAATTATTAAATATCCATTCGCTAATCGATGGGCGATACGCACAAGAGAGGGGTTTCGATAATCACCTCAGATTCCCAATGTCAAGAAGAACTCCTGTGCATCCTAACCTCGAAGCGATGCATGGACATACTGTCCATCATTTCGAGAATGCCACTTACAGCTTCGTCCCTGTCGAATGAGTTGAGGATCTCATCGCCAACCACAAGCTATTACCTGAGAAAGTTAACGAACGCGGACGTCATCCATGTCGAGCTCTCGATCGAGGATCTGAGACGGAAGACACTTACTCTCTCGGATCGCGGTAGGGCTCTATTGTTCATGTACGAGAACGATATCCTGTTTCACCCAATGGTCATGGATGTTCAACATCACGTTCCTCCCCGCCCCTGACACGATATTGATCATATTCGTGCTACATATCGATAAATCCAAGTCCGAATGTTCAGTTCCCAACATGATGTCCGGTTTCGTCTTTCAATGAATCATTCCACTCTACTTCGATGGTCGACTTCGCCCTGAATTGAGCCGGTTCCTTTTGTGTGGAGAAGCCATCTGTTCGACCAAACAGACGATCGTTGGTAATTGGCGATGGATGTGCGAACACCGATGGGATGAAAAACAGCTCATGTGGTGGACGGGTTTCGTAAACGTGGCGAACGTTGATACGTCGTCAAATCGGCTCTTCATTCCGTTTCTTCATCCATATTATCATAGCGGTGACGAGAATTATCAAGACTATCACAGCAATGATCATCAACGAGGTCGTTGGACCCGTGATCCCTCCATTGCCATCATCCTCGTACACCGTCACCTTCAACGACGTCGAACTGGTCTCCTCGCCATCATCTACCGTGACGGTCACGGTGTGAACTCCCTCGCTCAGGTCATTCGTGGTGATGATCCTCTGAGCATCAGAGGTGAAACGACCGATCTCGCCGTCTCGGTCCGATGTCCATGTGATAGTGAGCGCCTGCCCCGCACTTTGGTCGGGATCGCCGAAGGACGCCTCGAAAGATACATTATCGCCACGTTTGAACCGACCTCCATCTTCGGGGGAGATGATCTCGGGCTTGTCAGGGGGGTCATTGACGTTCTGTACCTTCAGGACGATGATGGCCTGTGTCGTGTCCTCGCCATCCGATACGGCAATCGTGATCGTTCGATCGGGCATCCAATCAAGAAGATAGACAATGAGGACAAGACCGGTAACCGTCACAATGTCATCATCACAGGTCAGGATCATATCGTCGAACGGGTCGTTGATATCCGAGATGTAGGGGGAAAGGTCAAGGGTCATCTCCTCCTCCTCGACAACATTCCAGGAGGGGACATCATCGATGGTCGGCGGTGAGTTGAAAAGGGAGACAGACCCCCCAGAGGGAGGAGCCCAGTTGCCCGCCCTGTCCACTGCGTGGAGGCGGTATCGGAACTGACCCGGTGGCTCGCGCGGTGTCGAGACCACGAGGCTGTATACCTCGTCCAGGGTCATGCTCACGTTCGCATGCTCTCCATCGCCGTACCAATACTCGACCCAGACGCCATCGATTCGAATGTTGTCCTCGTAACGGGCCGAGATCGTGAGTGTTAGTCCCTTGATGGCCGTTCTTGTTGTTAGGTCCTCCAAGAGGGTCGGGGGGTCGTTGTCCTGTATGGACACAGTACGTGTGGATGAGGTCCATTGGTTTCCAGCCGTGTCAATGACCTGGAAGGAGTACTCTATCGAGCCGGTCCCGTCGGACGGGATGTCGATCTCGATGGTAAAGGTCGCCCTGTTGGGGTCAGCGGATCCCAAGGGCTCCATATCCAGCTGCTCCTCCGGGCTCTCCTCAAACCTCCAGACCACGGTGACTCCTGCAATACCCACGTTGTCCTCGACCACCACCTTGAAGGTGAAAGGGTCGCCTGTGGTGGCAATTCCGTCGGTAAGGTCATCGATGACCCCGGGTGGAGACGTGTCGTCGATCGCGACGGCCCGGTCCTGGCTAACGTTTATGTTACCGGACCCGTCCATCGCAGTGAATTGATACCTCAATTGGCCGGGTATCACCGTAGGGATATGGATCGTGAGGGAGTAGACGTACCTGCCCGGACCCTGCATCGATTGGAGGGCCATGGAAAGGTTTGTGGCCGGTCCCTCCCCGAACCAGTACGAGACCGTGACATCCGAGACGTCGATGTTGTCCGAGACCATGATCTGGTATGTGAAGTCCTCCCCGGTCGAGGCGGTCGAGTCGGAGCTATCCTCGTGGAACGAAGGCCTGTCGTTGTCCGTGACATTGATCACCCTCTCGACCGTAAGGTTCACGTTGCCGGCACCGTCGGATACATGGAAGCGGTAGTGGATGGCATGAACGGCGTCGGTGAACACCGACCATGCGAGGCCGTACGACCCGTTCCCGCCACTGTCCGTGTCCAATGCCTCCATCGTCAGGTTCCAATGAACGGGGGAACTCTCGTTATACCAGAATGCGACCCTCACCCCGGTGGGGCCGATGTTGTCCGAGCAGTTCAATATAAACGTCAGGGGGTCTCCAGTGGTGGCGGTCCCGTCGGAGAGGTCATCTCCCAAATGAGGGACATCATTGTCGACCACCTGGAGCTCAAAGATACCCGTCCCGTTCCAGTTCCCGCTAGTGTCGTTGCACCAGAATCTGTAGTGGAGGGGCCGGAGGGAGTCGAGGGGTATCGTTACAGCGTCGTAGTCATAGAGCCCGTTGCCCGTCCCGGTGGTGCTCCACATGCTCACGTTGACGGCCTCGTGGACACTGCCACCGAACCAGTAAACCACCCGCACATCGTCCATGTGGATGTTGTCGAACACGTCCACGGCGAACCTGAACGTCTCGCCTGTCGTGGGCACCTGCGATGTCCCGTCGGTCATCAGGGGCCTGTCGTCGTCCACGACAGTGACGTTCGTCACCCCCGTGGCGTTCGAGTTACCCGCGGCGTCCTTCATGTGCACGATATAGTAGAACTTGGCCAGCGAGTCTGACGGTGTCGTGAGGTTGGAGACGTAAGTGGCGTTCGTGTTCGTGCCACCCGTCATGTTCATCGTCACCCTGGTGTGGCTCGAGGAGGAGCCGTACCAGTACTCGAGCCTCACCTCGGACACGTCGGTGTTGTCCCTGACCGTGAGGTTCACCTGGAAGGGGTCCCCGGTCGTCGTCGTGTTCGGTGTCGAGTCGTTGAACACCCAGGGCCGGTCGATATCGATCCTTAGGGCGAAGCCATCCATGGGGCCACCTGAATAGGTGGTGCAATAGGCGCCCTGGGTTGTCGGGAACCCTCCGTCCCCAGTCCACCCTGAGATGTAGGCGAAGCCGTTCTCGTGCATGGAGATCTCGTACGGGTCCACAGCCCGCCGGCATCCAATCAATGTGGAATAGAGAATCTCAGAACCATTGGGACTGAACTTCGTGATGAAGGCATCCTGATAGCCCGTCAACGTACTGTTGATGCCACCCATCGTTGTTGGGAAGTCCGAGCTGCCTGAGTACCCTGTGACAAGGGCGCATCCTCCATCGTAGACGGTTATGGAGTATCCATATTCGCCCTCCTTGCCCCCCAGATAAGTTGAGTATTCAAGGCCATAACTGGTGTTTATCTTCATAACGAATGCATCATATCGGTCAAGTACCTCATCGTAGGCACCGGATGTCGTCGGAAAGCCGTAGGTCGCCAGACCCGTAACGTATATGGAATCCTGAGCATCGACCGACACACCGCGACCGTAATCATTCCGTTTTCCTCCGAAGTACGATGAGTAGGTCAGGTTGGTGAGGTTCTTATCAAGCACGGCCACGAATGCATCGGCCTCATCGTTCTTTGTGGAGCAGAAGGCATTGGAGCTTACTGGAAAGTTACTGCTTAAGGTCCAACCCGTGATGATCACATTGTTGTTACTATCCATAGCAATGGATTCCGCCCTGTCCTTCTCACTGCCACCGATATGTGTGCAATTGAGTATCGTCTTTCCTGTCGGGGCGAGCTTGAGGACGAACGCATCCCCTTTTCCTTTGGGTCGGTCCTGATATGAATCGGAGGGGCAGAAGGCACGGAGGCTACCCGTCTGTCCAACAATGTAGATCATTCCTGCATCATCTACGAGCATGTCATAGCCGTAATCGCTTGTGACATCCTTAGCTCCTAGAATGCTCGAGAAGATAAGGGAGGACCCCGTTGCGTTCAGTTTGAATACCATTATGTTCGTTAAATCGTCCCCGACATGGCTGAAGTTGCCGGGTGTCGTTGGGAAGTCTCTGCCCTGCACGGCACCCGTGACGTAGGCATTTCCCGATGCGTCAACCCAGATGGCATATCCATATCCCAAGCTTACCGCTCCACCGATGAAAGTGGAGTACTTGATTGAGGATCCATCGGGACTCAGCTTCATTACGAATGCCATCCCGTACATGCCCATCGTCCTATTGAAGACTCCAGGGGTTGTGGGGAAGTCGAGGCTCAATGATGCACCGGTCAGAAAGACGTTCCCGTCCGCGTCCACATAATGAGATCTGAGGAGGTCCTTCGAATTGCCGCCGATGAATGTACTGAAATTGATACTAGGGTCGATTACCAGTTGAATACCTGGGTCGTATGAGTCCAACGAGATTCTGACATTCGGCCCATCGATACTATACTCGCTACCGATGAGGATCTCCTTGCCATTAATCGTTTGATAGCTGAACGGAGCCTCGTCAATAATGACGCCGTTAACGGTCTCTATCACCAGATCGCCTCGTGAAAGGCGTACGTCCTCCATTCCTTCGTGGCGCATCTGTATTCGTGATGGGTCCGAGCCTGGATTGACTATGAACTCGTACTTCAACGATCCTTCCGTGAGGTGGATCCGCAGGTCTATACCGTCGTAGATGTCTTCATAGAGGAGCTCGCGGAAGTTCCGGACATCTGTCACCCATCCCTCCGGATTGTTCCCGATGAAGTAGCTGGATCGTTCTTCGGTCGGTTTGGATCCAACGGGAACCACGTCGTTGCATCCCACGAAAGTACGTCTTACTACGGAACTACTCTCGCCATCAACCTTGAACGAGAGCCATCCCCGGCCGAATCCAACGGAGAGGTTCTCCCCGAGGGCGTAGTAAAGGAGGCCGTCGTCTTGAACCTGGCCGTCGTTCGCTGAGAACCTGGCAGTAAATGCCATATCGATTACAGTTTCGGGAGGAATGTCGTTGAAACCTTCGGGTGATGGGATACAATCGATGCGGTCATCGGATTCCTGGTTCAGAACAGCGGTGGATATGGGTACGAGGAGGATTATGATGATGGCGACTATCGGGATCTGATTCTTCATGTGATACCCCAAACCAATTTCATGCCTTTATTAAATTTGTGACTTGACTTTCAGGAATAGGGTCTGAGGGTACTGTCTGGCTAGGACCGGTTTTGTAGGGACTGTCAGAAATTATTAGCTTGATATACCTGCGATGGTCCAGCTTCGTGAACAGCCTGGCCTGCAACGGCGTCATCTCCTCGACCACCAGCTCGGGCCTCTTGAGGTCGCTCCTCGACACCAGGGCCACGCGGACCCTCGCCAGCTCGTCCATCATCCGCTCGTCGGTGATGCCCTGGTCGCCGACCTTCCATGACAGGTACCGGACGAAGAACAGTCCCAGGACGCACAGGAACACGTGCACCCTGATGTTCCCGTCCTTGCGGTGCCATATCGGCGTTATCGGGATGAGCAGCCTGTCCTTGAGCTAGTGGAAGTCCTTCGCGATGAAGGCCTTGCGGTTGTCGGCCTGGTGATGTTCATCGCCATCTTCTACTCCATCGTGGGGGCGCTGGTGCTCACGCCGCTGATGCTCAGGTTCTGGGGACCGAAGGGGGCACCCGAAGGGACCGACCAGGGCTGAGGCGTTCAGTTGAGAGGGAAACTATATCGTAATGTTTCCCTATGGAATGAACTATTCATCCCTCCCAAGCAGCCACTCCCACAGGGGAACGATCCTGACAGTACTATCCTCGACGGTCTCGGTGCCCTTCTCGTCCCAGGTCACCATCAGCAGGTCGTCGCATCTCAGGTCTTCACTGGCCCTCGCAAGGGCCCTCAGCTCCCGGCGCCGGGTATCTTCCTCCGAGGCGTCGTAGCAGCACTGGACCAGGCTCGCCGTTTCCCCGCCCCTCATGAGCACGAAGTCCACCTCCCCCGAACCCTGCCTGGACCAGTAGTACAGGCCGAGGGTGGGGTCGGAACAGGTCCGACGGAAGAGCTCGACGGCCACCGTGGCCTCCATCAAGGCACCCATCTCGCTCGCCGAGCCACCACGGGCCTGGGCGATGAACCCGTTGTCGATGGGGTACACCTTCGGCAGGCTCTGCTGGACCTCCTTCAGGCTGGGACTGTATCTGCGGAGGGGCAGGATGACGAGGGCGTCCTCCAGGTGCGAGAAGTAGTCGTACAGGGTGTTCTTGCTCACCGAGATGTTCTGGGACCTGAGCATGCCGTGGAACCTGTGGACCGAGAAGGTGCTCGAGACGGAGGAGAGCAGTCTCCCGAACAGCATCCTGAGGCCCATGATGTTGGCCAGTCGATGTCGCTCGACCACGTCCCGGAGCAGCATGACATCCACGTACTGTCCAAGGATCCTCAGCTTGACCTCGGGGTCGTCCTCGATGGTCACCTCGGGGAAGCCACCGAAGGTGACGTACTCCCTGAGGAGGTTGGATGTCCTGGCCCTGTCGGAGGGGGAGGGATGCCGGGGGACCTCCATCCCCTTCGCCGCGAGGAACTCTCCGAAGGAGAAGGGAAGCAGCGTGTAGCTGATGCAACGACCCCTCATGGTGGTGGCAATCTCGTCGCGGAGCAGCTTTGAGCTGGAGCCCGTGAGGTACACCCGGACGTTCTCGGTGTCCACCAGCCTCCTCACGTACCGTTCCCAGCCCTCCACCGTCTGGACCTCGTCGAGGAAGAGGTGCGTCTCCCAGTCCCTCGATTCTGGGAGGACCTCCCGGTACAGCCTGACGACCCGTTCCAGGGTATCCACGTTCGGCGGGTACAACCTGTCGTCCTCGAGGTTCACGTACAAGGCCCTCCCTCGCGGGCCGGAGGCCCTGAGCTGCTGGACCATCAGGAAGAGCAACGATGACTTGCCGGCCCTGCGGGGCCCCACCACCGACACGCACCTCTTTGCCTTCGGCAGCTTGACCTCAAGCTCCCGTTGAACCAGCTCTGGCATCTCCCTCTGATGGAAGTCGGTGATCAGGTCGATCAAGAGTTCGTCATCCATGCGTTCAATACATGGGGAAACTATATTATAAAATTTCCCTATGAAATGAACTTATTGAGGGCAAGTCAAGTTGGAGACGTGTTGTTCCCCTTGTCGACCGCGTAGGCTCCTGGGTAATGACGGCCGTTCTGGAAGCCCAGGAAGGTGGCGGACACGGCCTAGGGGTCGCCCTTCGCCGTGAAGTCCATCTCGATGGTGAGCCCCTCCTCGGTCAGGACGAGATCGCTATCGTTCATCAGCCAGCGCGGAAGGCTCATGTAGGCCGTGATCTGGGGCTTGCCCTTCTTGAAATGGCTCTCGCACAGCAGGAACGACTTGAACTCGCCCTCGTCGATAGAGACGAGGTAGTCGGGGGCGTTGTCGCATCCCATGACAGAGCAGATGTACCGGTCCAGGGATGGGTCCTTGTGTTCCTTGTCCATGCAATCGAGGCACAGCAGTCTCGTCCCTCGGCCACCCTCCGACGATACGGCGGCGTAGTCACCGCATTCTGTGCATCTCTTCAACCTCATCACATATCCCCGGGTACTCCACCTGTGACGCACCGGGGGTATGAAAATGCCAACGACGCCAGTCTCATTTATTAAAACCATAGAATGTGATTAAGGCCCATAGAGAGGAGCATGTACGAGGGAGCACCGTACCATAATTATGGGGGAACAGGAATCTAATCATCGATGCTCATTGATGTAACAGTAATTCTGAGGTGGTTTGAAATCAGGATTTAGCATCTTCGGGTCCATAGGTTTCTTGAAGATATCGAGATCGTTGATCTCAATAGCGTATCCATAGGGATTGCCATTGAAATATCCAAAGAATTCCTCTTTGGTTAAACCAGAACCTCCATTGCATTTGTTCCAGAGGCCCGCTGGCGTATCCTTATGGATCTCACCGACCCCGAAGGAACCCACTATCTTCTTGACTGGTGAGGTTGAATAGATGTAGACCCGGTCCACCTTGAGCCGGTCGAAAACCACCTTCCGGAATTCATACATCTTTTCGCCTGATAGGATACGAACGGCGAATTTCGGCTTGACCGACAGTATAACGTTCATCGATGCCCCCACCCTATGATATTATTGACACCATCCTCGGCTGTGGTTATTGAATCCATCAATATAAGTGAATCATCTGGGGATAGATGAATGTGAAGAATTAGAACAGAGAAAGTCAAAGTAATTTCCAAAGATAGGTTCGAATGAGAGTCGGGTTCAAATCCGGAGTTCTTTAATTTTATTGTAAAATAAGATAAATGTTTGTTCTCAGGGACAAACGTAGAGTTCTATTCATCGGTGTTCGGTTAAGGATGACTGGCTACTGAGAAATTGAAACTGTCCTCA